>JARBUB010000010.1 GCA_029239905.1 Clostridia bacterium | reverse complement strand
GATGACAATGTGCGGGTACTGTTGTGATTTGTGTAAGGCTTTTGCGCCAAATATACAGAGTAAAGATGAACGAGAGATTCTTAGTAACTTATGGAGCAAATACTATGACCTTGATATAAAATCAGAGCAAATATATTGTGATGGATGCAGAAAAACAGATGGAAAACTACTAGATTCCAGCTGTCCTGTACGTAAATGTGTGGTTCAAAAGGAAGTTGATAGTTGTGGTAATTGCAATAGCTTCTCATGCAGTAATTTTAATGAACGCAAGGGTCTTTCTCTTGAAGAGGCACAAGAAAAGCTTGGAGCTGATTTTAGTCTTGATGAATATCATAATTATTTATTGGCTTACGA
Organism: Clostridia bacterium; assembly: GCA_029239905.1. GTDB lineage: Bacteria > Bacillota > Clostridia > Lutisporales > Lutisporaceae > GWB2-37-7. The sequence goes on along the minus strand of JARBUB010000010.1, from coordinate 25,356 downwards.
CAATATGACGAGACTAAAGGAATATATAAAGAATAAATAAATGATTTAACCAAGTGCAGATTAGGAACGTATAACGCTTCTTCTCTGTACTTTTTTATTTTAGTTGTACTAGGAATATTACTGGAAGGTTTTAACTGTAAAAACGTAGAATATACTGTTAATTAGAATTGAAAAGGTAAATCTAGCAGCGGCATTGAAAGGGGAAAGTATGATTATAAAATATTGGTCAAAAGATGAGAGCTATTATGATTTATATTATGGATTTTCATTAGAAAAGGCTGTCAACACAGAATTTGCAAAATACTATGCAGCATATCTTACTATTGATATAGGCTTCAAATCAAGCTACGAGCAAAAATGTTCGGTAGTAGCACCTGATGATAATTGCTATTGGATAAAGATGAATAATGTAAGAGTTGGGGGCGCGTTTCTAGAACCTAATCGCGTGGAAGGCTTGTTTTTGATCCCACCCTTTGAAGATATCTTTAAGGTATTAAAGCTAATTAAGAATGTGTTGACATCGTGGTCTGATAAAAGCAAAGACATCAGGGCGGTAGTAGTCGGTCCTGCACAAGTTGATTATTATCATATGTTAGGATTTAGAACTTCGGAAGAGTCACACTGGATGATGAGACCCACAGAATCCTATTTCGTTTATTGGGAAGATAAGTATGTGATTAGAGCACCTAAAGCTGAAGATACGGAAGAATTGGGAAAATTCTTTTATGAAGCTTTCATCAATTATGTTGGAAAAACAAAGTATAGTCTCGAAGATAGAACGAGCTTTGTTAAGGATTATTTTGCGAATAAATCTCTTGACGAGTTGCTGCTGAAAGCTTCAACTTTAGTATACGATAAAGAGACAAATGAATTAATTGGAGTATGCTTGATATCAGAATTTAGGGGCTGGCCGCTGGTATCTGACATAGCCGTTAAAGCGACCTATAGAGGTTTAAGTCTTGCTACAAGAATGCTCAAAAAAGCGCTATCCATAACAAAGGACAAGTACCCTGCCATGAGATTATTTGTCATATGTGGAAATGAGGCAGAGTCGGTTTATTATAACCTTGGATTTATACCGGGGGTAAAGTTGACAGATCTATATTTACCAGCTGAGATGAATGATTAATAATACATATATTTTTAAAATGAGTTCGAAATAATAATTGGGCTAGAGTTTGAGGAGAAATCAAATGAAAATAGGAATAATAGGACCCAGCGAGAATGAAATAGTACCTTTTATTTATAAAATTGAAGATAGAAACACCTTCAGACATGCAATGATAGATTTCCATACGGGCAAATACAATAACATAGCTGTAGTAGCGGCTTTTTCAGGGGTTTGTAAAGTCAATGCTGCAATTGCAACACAAATTTTGATAGATAAATTTGATGTTACACACGTTATTTTGACAGGGGTAGCCGGGGCTCTCAATGAAAGGTTGCAAATAGGTGATATTATTATTGCGAAGGAAGTAGCATATCATGATGTAGCGAAGGAGATTTTAACAGAATATCACCCTTGGATGAAGGATATATATTTTAGATCAGATAGCAAGATGCTTCAGGATGTGATTGATGTTTCAAAAGCGATAGATTTGGGAAATAGGTGCAGTACAGGTAGAGTAATATCTGGAGAAGCTTTTATTACTGAGAATGAAAGACATCAGCTAATTGAATTATTTAACCCATCATGCGTAGATATGGAGAGTGCCAGCGTAGCGCATGTATGTTACGCAAATGACATTCCCTTCATAGTAATTCGGGGCATGTCTGATTTTGCAAATGAAAATGGTTCAGAGACCTTCGAGGATAATATGGAAGCTGTTGCATTGGATTGTTTATCTTTAGTAGAAAACTTACTTAAGCATTATGGAAAAGCTAACGATGTGTGATGTTTATCAGAAAATAATATAAATTCTGAGGTGGAATAAATGAAAAAGAAATTAATAATAGTTATTTGTTTCATTTTACTTTTTAGCTTAATCAACACAGGATGTTCAGCCTCCATAAAGAATGAAAATCACATTCTTAGCAAAGAAGTTATATCATTAAAAGAAAATAATGCAATTATGGAAAAAAAGATTGCAGACTTAGAAGATACAATTAATAGTTTTAATATAGACTCAGAAAATTTGAAATCAAGATTAAATCAGATTAATGGGTCTTCCTTAAGATATAAAGATAATATATATCCAATTTATACAGCAGATAACTATACATATGAGACAATGATAGCTGCTTATATCTACATGCCGAAAGAAACCGCATTAAAGAAAAAATTAGAAACCTTAGCAAAAGTCTTATCTGAAACGCATTTTGACAATCTTCCTATTCAAGTTCTAAGAATCGAAGAGCAAAATAAGAAAAAAATAGCCATTGTAAACCTAATGGAATCAGCAGAAAACCAAAAAGTAACAGATTTTGAGAAATTAGTCGGTAAGACTTGGATGACACTTTACATGCAGGGGTCATGCGGGGGGACTGTTACACAAACTACACTAATAGAAACTATGCTGCAAAGAGAATACAAAGGACCCTGGATAGATGGTGTTAAATTTTTATACGATAATGGGGTATGTGATTATGAGCATGCACCATCCTTAAAGGACGTTAATTATAGGAATTAGGAAATACAACATATTTAGGTGGCTCGAAGCAAATTGAGCTAGAGGAGATGTACATATGAACAAGACAGAATTAATGAACCTATGGAAGCAAGATGAAAATCAGTCCTTTAAGGGTTGGGACTTTTCTTATATAAGCAAAAGGCATACAGAAGAAGGGCTGCCGTGGGATTATAAAGAAGAGGTAAAATCTTTAATAGATAATAAAAAGATGCTTGATATGGGTACAGGTGGAGGAGAGTTTTTAATTTCACTTCAACCTAAAGCAGGAGTAACTTATGCAACTGAAAGTTATCCGCCAAATATAGAGTTATGTAAAAGGATTTTGCCTGAGTACGGGATTGAGATTAGGGCTGTGGAAAATGATGAAGAGCTTCCCTTCAATAACAGTTTTTTCGATTTAGTCATCAATAGACATGAGTCGTTTAGTACGAAGGAAGTTTACAGAATTTTAAATTCTGGCGGCAGGTTTGTAACTCAACAGGTTGGCGGCAAAAACAATAAGGAACTTTCAAAGCTATTATTAGGAGAATACCCAGATGTCGTGAATGCAAATTTTAATTTGGAAAACACAGTGAAGGAACTAGAGAATGAAGGTTTTAAGGTTGTAAAACAGTACGAATTCTTCCCATGCAGCAGGTACTATGACATCGGGGCAATTGTTTATTTTGCTAGAATTATTGAGTGGGAGTTTCCTGGTTTTTCGGTAGACAGATGCTTTGATGCACTCTATGAATTGCATGAGAAATTAGAAAGAGAAGGATATGTAGAAAGTATGGAACATCGTTTCTTTATTGAAGCGATTAAAGAATAAATTAAGGAAAGTTGGCTGGAAAGAGCAATAAGTACTTCTATAAAAGAGAGGGGGAATTTATTTTATGTCTGATTATACGTTTCAAGAGGTTAAAGAAGAACATGTTTCAGATTTGTTAGAGATTTATAACTACTATGTTTTAAACACTACAGCAACTTTTCACTCAAAGCCCCTAACAGAGGAGGCTATGAAAGGATTGGTTTTCTTTCACGATGAGAAATATAGAACCTTCCTTATTCAGAAGGATGATGTCATAAGCGGATATGTTCTTTTGACTCAGCATAAGAGCCGTGAGGCTTATGATAGGACGGGGGAGGTAACAGTATATCTAAGACCTGATAATATTGGAAGCGGTATAGGAAGCCTTGCAGTGGGTTATATAGAGAAGTTTGCCAAAGACAAGGGATTCCACGTTTTAGTTGCTACTATATGTGGAGAAAATGAGAAAAGCATAAAAGTATTTGAGCGAAATGGGTATGAAAAATGTGCTCACTATAAACAAGTAGGAAGCAAGTTCAATCAGTGGCTTGATGTTGTAGCCTATCAGAAGATTCTTGATTAGGGTTCTTTGGTTACTGCTTGTCAGTTAAAGTTTGAGCTAAAGTAATGTTGTAAAGTAGTAGAATATTATGTAGGTATTAAGAAATAAAAAATAAAAGGATGGTTAAGAAAAATGAATCATTACAAGGTAAAGGCTATTGTTTTTGATTGGGGAGATACCTTAATGAGGGATTTTATTCAATATAATGGGCCAATGGTAAATTGGCCTAATGTAGAAATGATACCCGGAGTCAAGGATGCATTATCTCAAATCTATGAAAATTATAAGTGCTGTGTAGCTTCAAATGCAGGAGCTTCAGATTCAAAAATGATGAGTGAGGCATTGAACCGTGTTGGTATAAAAATGTTCTTTAAGGAGTTTTTTACATCCCAAGAACTTGGTGCAAAAAAACCTGATATTAAGTTTTTTCAAGAAATTCTAAATAGATTAGGTTTGGAACCATATCAAGTTATTATGGTAGGGAATGATTACAACAAAGACATTAAACCAGCTAAAATTATTGGAATGGGAACAATATTATTTTCGGAAATTAAAGATTCAGACTCAAATCAGTATGCTGACTACACTATTGGTTCTATGAAAGAGCTACCTTTGGCAATCCTAAAATTATCATAATTGTAATGACACAATATTCTTTTTTAGCGATATGGGTGGGAGGTGCAATAATGATGGGAAAAATAAAAAACCTAATGAAACTTCGTAAGTTTTCTTTATTATGTTTATTTTTATCAATTCCAAGTAGTTTTATTGGTTCGATTTTGAATATAACTTTTTTAAGTATTACTGGAGTAAGTTTATTAATAATCTTCATACTTATATCTCTTATATTTTGGAGATGCCCACATTGTAAAAAAGCACTACCCATAAGATTCAATATAGATGAAGATATTGATGATAACTACAGTTGCCCATATTGTAATGGAAAGTTCTAAAATTCAGCATTGGCAATGTATTTACTAATGAAACACATTCTTCTTATTTAACGACATAGATAGCAGGTGCTTTGTCACCTCCTTTAAGATGTATGTTTATCTACATAAATTTTTAACAGAGCTTTGATTATAAGAGAGGTGACAACAAGTGATTGATGGACATGTACATATAGAAAGAGGCCCTTATAGGATTGAGTGGATAAAGGAATTTGTCGATATAGCAGTTAAGCGGGGTATCAAAACACTTCATTTATTGGAACTCTCACATAGATTTTTTGAGTTTAATGAGCTTTATAGTGAAGTTACAAAGTATAATGATTATCAAAAAGATTGGTATAAAAAAAAGTCAGGGAATTCTATAGAGGACTACAAAACATTAATTATGCAGGCAAGGGAATATGAATGGCCTATAGAGCTCAAGTTTGGACTCGAGGTTTGTTATATTGAAGGAAAAGAAAAAGTTATCGAAGAGATAAGAAATTCTTTCAATTGGGACTATATAACTGGTTCAGTGCATTGGATAGATGGATGGGGCTTTGATCACAAACCTGAGTTCTGGGAAGGGCAAAACGTTGATGCTCAATATAAAAGATATTATAATATAATGATGAATTTAGTAAAATCTAATCTATTTAATATACTTGCACATCCTGACTCAATAAAATGCTTTGGGCATTATTATTCTGGTGATTTAGATAGTGCTTATAAAGAACTTGCACAATTAATCAAGTATTCAGGCATGCAAGTAGAGCAGAGTGCAGGTCTATTTCTAAATTATAAACATAAAGAAATGGGAATGAACAAGCAATTGCTTAATATGATGAAAGAATATGGAGTTGATATAATCACAGCATCTGATGCACATAGCCCAGAAGATGTTGGACAATTTATTCAAGAAATGCAACATATATAATTAGTGATAAAGGAGTAAGCAGAACTTTGAAGAATAAGATATTCATATTGCTTGGTATCATTGGAATTCTTGATACAGTTGTATTATCCATTTTTACAAATGGGCTAAACTTAGGGATTCTATTTCCTGGGATTATAGGAACTATAATAGCTTTCGTATTTATTAATAAAGAATACAGATGGTTTGATTTAACTATACGAAACAAAAGGGTCAAAGGAGTCTTCAAGTTTACAATTATTGCTTGTATTGCAAGCTTTATAATTATTGAGAGTATAATCATTTTTAATGTTAAGTGTGAGAAAAATGCTAAGGTTGATTACTTAATGATACTGGGCGCGGGACTAAGGGGAAAAGAAATCTCCTTAACCTTGCAAGAAAGAATGGAAAAAGGTGTTGAGTATTTAAGAAGTAATCCAGAAGCTTTGGTTATAGTGTCTGGCGGACAAGGACCAGATGAAGAAATAAGTGAAGCAGAAGCAATGAAGAAATATCTTGTAGATCATGATATTAAGGAAGCTAGAATTATAATAGAGGACAGATCCACAAGCACTATGGAAAATTTTAAAAACACCAAAGAAATAGTATTAAAGGATAACAATGAAAGCATAAAGATACTTGTAGTAACAAATGATTTTCACATGTTTAGAGCAAAGCTGCTGGCAAATAGGAATGGATTTATTGCTTATGGGTTGCCCAGTAAGACACCTTGGTCCATATTACCTAACTGTTATATTCGTGAGTACTTTGCTGTAATAAAATCACTACTATTTGATTTTTAATCGTGGAGGTGGGATTCATGACAAAACAGCATAGAGCAGATATGCTGCTTCTAATGGTCACTGTGTTTTGGGGGGCATCCTATATTCTTACAAAGATTGGTCTAGACTCCCTGAGTCCATTCAATCTGACAGCATTGCGCTTCATAATAGCTTTTTGTGTTTCTGCAATCATTTTTTATAAGCATATTTTAAAAATTGATATGAGTACAGTAAAATATGCATTTATATTAGCACTGATACTGTTTGGAGTATTTATCTCAATGACTTTTGGTCTGGAATACACTTCCGCCTCAAATGCTGGCTTTTTAGTAAGTCTTTCAGTTGTTTTTATACCTATAATTTCAGCTGTAATCCTAAAACAAAGAGTAGAGAAACGGGTAGTTATAGGGGTATGCCTTGCAATAGTTGGCATTGCACTGTTAACTTTAAATAGTCAATTAAAGGTGAGCATAGGAGACCTGCTTTGCATTTTATGTGCCTTGTTATTTGCGGTGCATATTATAGTTACCGGAGTTTATACTCAAAAAGTTGATTCTATTGCCCTAAGTGTTTTACAGCTTGGTTTTGTAGGACTCTTCAGCATTGTTTTCTCAGTGTTTACAGAAACAGTAAAGCTTCCCAGTACAGGACTATCTTGGTTTGCAATATTGGCCTTGAGCATTCTCTGTACTGCGGTTGGATATATTGTACAAACAACTGCGCAGCAGTATACCAATGCCACTCATACGGGATTGATATTATCTCTAGAGCCAGTATTTTCAGCTATATTTGCATTTGCATTTTTAGGAGAAATTTTATCGACAAAGGGTTATATTGGAGCATTTATTTTATTATCTGGTGTATTAGTAGCGGAGGTAGATTTTAAGAGTCAGGATAAAAGCAAGCTTACAGAAGTAAAATCAGTGAAAGAGGACGTGGTTTAATGGCGACATGGATAGCACACCTTCGGGTGGCAGAAAAACTATTAGAAGAATTTGATTTTCTTGATGTACAATCATTTCTAGTTGGCAATATTGGACCTGATTCCGGTGTTCCAAATGAGGATTGGAGTGAGTTTTCACCTCCTAAAGTCATTTCCCATTGGTATGACAAAGCTGGAAGGATAGATTCTGAAGATTTTAGAGTGAAATATCTAAGTGACACTTCAAAGTATACAGCTATAGAAAAGTCATTTTATCTTGGTTATTATACTCATTTGTTAAGTGATATTGAATGGGGGTTACTTGTCAAGAAGAAGCTGGAGGACCCTCTATATAAAGTTAATCTTGAGAAGGACCCTAATTTTATCTGGGTTATCAAGGAAGATTGGTATGGACAAGATCACCTTTATTTAAGAGACAACAAACAAAGTATCTTCTACAAAGAGTTCACTAATATCAAGGAATTTCCTAACAAGTATTTTGACTTTTATCCTCCAGAAGCTTTTACTAGGCAGGTCAATTATATATCGGATTTTTATATAAATTTCAACGAGAATCTTGATAGGGACTTTGTTTACTTATCAAAAGAAGATATGAACACATATGTTGAAAACACATGCGGAGTAATTACAGGTATATTACACAGTATGTATAAAGCAAAAGATGGGAAGGTAGGAATTTAATATGAAATACGAATGGAAGAAAAATGATAAAGTACTATATTTGCCTAAGAACCAACCTGAAATAATAAAAATACCAAGTATGAAATTCTTCATGCTGAAAGGTAAAGGCAATCCAAATAACGAGAGCTTTTCTGAGGCAGTAGGGGTATTATATTCGCTTTCTTATGGAATAAAAATGATGCCTAAAAAAGGAGCAACACCGGTCGGATATTTTGATTATACTGTTTTCCCACTGGAAGGGGTCTGGGACTTGGCGGAAGAAGCTAGAGGCCTGGCGACATTAGACAAGGATAGTTTGATTTATACAATCATGATTAGGCAGCCGGAATTTGTGACAGATGAGCTGGCACAGCAAGTAATAGAAAGCACAAAGCTCAAAAAACCACATCCCCTATTGGAGAATGTTGAGTTTGGTAGCATTGAAGATGGCTTGTGCGTACAGATGCTGCATATTGGTCCTTATGACAATGAGCCTGAAAGCTTTAGCAAAATGGAGGACTTCTGCAAGGACAATCATTTAAGAAGATTATCAAAGATTCACAGAGAAGTATATATTTCTGATCTAAGAAAGACAGAACCGGAGAAGTTGAAAACTGTTTTGCGCTTTAAAGTTGAGAGAGTATAGGGAGCAAGGAAATACATTATGGAAAACAAGCTAGATAAGGTAAAAAGAATTCTCGCGCAATATAAACAACTCCACTTATTGGACTTTGTTGGTGCATTGACAATAGAGGAGATAGAAAATCTATTAAATCAATTTGAATCAATAGATTTTGAGAAAATGAGAAGTCTATATCAAGGTTCGGTTAGTAATGGTAAAGAGAAGCTTAGTAATCATCGTGATATATCACCAATTCACTGTGACGTATTGAATAATTATAATGAGCTCAAACAGAAGAAGTTTTTGGAAATCGGTGAAAGTGTCTTGGGAATGGGAAAGATTGCAGTTGTTACAATGGCTGGAGGGCAAGGCACCAGACTTGGACATAAGGGGCCGAAGGGTACATTCAATATCGGTTATCCAATAAACAAAACACTATTTCAATTACAAAATGAAAGACTTAAATCCTTATCTGAAAAATATAAAAGATGGATTCCATGGTATATCATGACTAGTGGTGAAGCCCATGAGGATACAATTAAATATTTTGAATGCAATAACTATTTTGGGTATGAGAAGAGGGAAGTATTTTTCTTTCAGCAGGGTGCGCTGCCGATGCTTAGTTTTGATGGAAAAATCCTATTAAAAGAGAAGAATGAGATATATTTCGGACCTGATGGAAATGGCAGTGTTTTTCATTCGCTTAAAAGATCTGGCGCACTAGAAGATATGACAAATAAGGGTATAGAGTGGGTCTTTTTCACAGGTATAGATAATGCCCTTGTAAAGATGGCTGATCCAATTTTTGTAGGCTATGCTATAAACTCTGATGTAAATGCAGCTAGTAAATCGGTACCTAAGAAGCACCCAGAAGAAAGAGCGGGAGTCTTTTGCCTAAAGGAGAGCAAACCTTCAATAGTAGAATACTCCGAAATTCCTGAAGAATTAATAAGAATGTCTAATGCGAATGGACAATTGCTTTTTGGAGATGTAAATATTCTTGTGCATTTATTTAGAATAAGTGAACTTCATAAAATCGCTGAGGAAGGACTGCCATATCACACAGTTGTAAAAAATGCTGCTTGTATTGATAGAAATGGTAAAAAAGTCGAAGTAAGTTCATATAAATATGAAAGTTTTATTTTTGATGCATTTAAAGTTCTAGATAGAGTGGCTATCCTTCAGGTTGTACGAGAAATGGAGTTTGCACCTATAAAGAATAAGGTTGGTGAAGACAGTCCGGAGACTGCAGTTAGGCAATTGATACAGTTAGAAAGGATATGAAGTTAATGAAAATTGGGCATATAGCAATATGGTCGAGGGATATAGATAAATTGAAAAGCTTTTACGTAAATTATTTCGGGGGAACAGCCGGTAATAAATATACCAATAACCAAAAGCAGTTTGAGTCGTACTTTATAACCTTTGAATCAGGAGCTAAGCTTGAGCTTATGCAAACACCAACTCTTCTCGAAAGATATAAAAATGGAAAGAGTCAATATATAGGCTTGGCGCATATTGCTTTTTCTGTGGGAAGTAAAAATGCGGTGGATGAATTGACAGAAACACTTAGAAATGCAAACTACACAATAACAAGTGAACCAAGGACAACAGGAGACGGATACTATGAGAGTTGCATCATGGATCCAGATGGCAACTTAGTTGAGATAACAGAATAGAAGGGGGTTAAGGTATGTTAAAAGAGAAACTTATTGCGGCACTTGGCAAGGAGGGTTATCAAGATATTCGCTATGAGGTGGCAAATAACGTCTCCATTAAGTCAAAGAATAGGGATATTGGTGAAGTAAACGTAATTAAGAAGTCAGGAGGACATGCAAGAGCTCTGTGCGGAGGAGGCATTGGAACATTTTCCTTTAATAAAGTGGAGGACACGGCCTATGCTTTGGAGCAATGCGTAAAATCAAGCAAGCTTATGCCCGGAAATAAGAAACTAGCGCCAGCTGAAATTGTTAAAGACAAGATACTTGCAAATCCTAAGATGGATCCTAGAAGAATTTCTATTGAAGAAAAGAAGGAACTGCTTCTAAAATACAGTAATCTTTTTATGGATTATGAGGGTATAGCAAATGTAGAAGGAGATTATTATGAGGCTTATTCAGAGAAGACCTTTGTAAACAATGAAGGGACTGTAATTGAGCAGGAAGCACTTATATGCGGTATAAAGTTTGCTATTACTTCAAAGGGTAATGGAATTACGCAACAAACCAGACTTTCTATCGGAGGCTGCCAAAGCTATGACGAAATGCTGGATAAGGAACAAGCGGTATTAGCTAAGGCAAAGCAAACTGTAGAACTTCTATCAGCCAAGCCTGTGGTAGGGGGTTTATATGATGTCATACTTGATGGCGATGTTGGCGGGTTATTCATCCATGAGGCTTTTGGACATTTAAGCGAAGCAGATAATTTGCTTGGAAGCCCTGCACTCAGAGAAACCATGGCTATAGGTACCCGCTTTGGCAGAGGCTTTCTTAATGTTATAGACGATCCAACTATGGAGGGAAATCCGGGAAGCTACATATATGATGACGAGGGTGTAAGGGGTATCCATACATATCTCATTAAGGATGGAATTCTCTCTGGTAGACTACACTCTCGAGAAACTGCAGCCTTGGTTGAGGAGCAGCTTACTGGGCATGCTAGAGCGAAGGATTATAGTTTTCCTCCAATTGTTAGAATGGGCAACATCTACATAGACAAAGGTCCTAATACCATGGAGGAGATGATTGCATCCATTAAAGATGGCCTTTATCTATTTGGGTCTGCAGGCGGTCAAACCTCCGGAGAGATGTTCACCTTTGCAGTCCAGGGTGCATACGCAATCAAAGACGGTAAAATGACTGAAATGGTTAGAGATATCGCTCTTTCTGGAAATTTATTTGAGACCCTGGAAAATATAGAGATGATTGGTGATTGTGTGGATTTTTCAAGAGTAGGCGGATGCGGCAAGGCAGGGCAAATAATGATCAAGTCAGGCAAAGGCTCTGCACCGATAAAAATCAAAGCCATGGCAATAGGGGGAAAATAATATGGAAAAGTTGTTTGATAAAGTATTGCAATGTAGTGATGGCGGAGACTTGTTCAAAAAAGAAGAGCAGACTTCTTCTGTAGTAATGCTGCAAGGAGTAGTTCAGAAGATACAGGGTAAAAAAGCGGTTGATTTGGCCTTGAGAATTGTTAAGGATAATAATATGGGAAGTGCAGTGTCAACCTCTGTAGAGGATGATACAATTATTGAAAGGGCATTAATCTCATGCAAATATCAAAAGCAAGAACCAGTGCAGTTCACTGAGAAAACGCCATCTATAGTGCAATGCTTTGATAAAAAGGTTTCTGATATGTCTGTAGAAGAACTAGCAGCTGAAGGTCAGCGAGTTCTTGATATTTTTAAGAAACATGAACCTGGTATAATACCTGATATTTATATAAGCAATGCTATAAGAAATATTCATGTTATTAACTCAAAAGGCTTTGATAACTCCTACGACAAAACGGAGTATTCTATATCACTTTCCACTAAAACAGCCAAAGGCTTTACCGAGATTCATGATATGCTTGAAGCATCAAATTATCAACAGTTTAGTGAGGAAGATATAGCTAGAATAATTACTAAGCATAAAATATCACAAAACAGAATCGGGGTAGATACAGGCAAAATGCCAGTTATATTTGGCGGCAAAGCAATGGGCTCATTAATGATGCGCTTCTTAGCAGGTATAAAAGCCAGTAGTGTATTTAAGGGTATATCACCCCTTGAAGGTAAATTGGCAGAACAGGTATTCTCAAAGGAAATTACCATAAGAGATAACGGTATGCTTACCTTTGGAATTGGTAGTTGTCCCTTCGATGATGAAGGAGTTGCAACAGCAAATACTCTATTAGTAGAAAAAGGAGAATTGAAGGGTTACCTGGCTGGTATCTCTGATGCTGTTAAACTTCAAGTCAGCCCAACAGGAAACAGCTTCAAAAGAACATTGTTTACACAGGATATTGAAGATGCGCCTGCATTAGACAGTACCAATCTTTTAATTGAAGGGAATAACATACCTGATGAAAAGCTAATAAAGGATATCAAGTATGGAATATATGTTGACTCTGTAATGGGCGCCCATACAGGAAATATTATAGCAGGAGAATACTCCTTGAACATAGGCTGTGGTTACTTAATACAAGATGGCGAATTTACAGGAAAGGTAATGAATGCAATGGTAGCGGGAAATATTTATGAAGATTTTAAAAAGATTGCCGCTATAGGTACTAGGAATGAAGTCATGAGGACAATTTTTTACTCCATGGGCTATTCACCTATGATATTGTTTAAAGATTTAAGCATAGTAGGAAAATAAGAATTATTATAGCCAATTATGTACATATTAGAAAAAATAGCATATAATATATTTATTATTTATGTGCTTGTACATATTTACATAATTCTATAAAAATACTTAAAAATTGTGTATTTTTAGATTGTTATTTATTGTAAAATTAAAATTCCTATGATATAATCAATGAAAGATTATGTTAAGGAGTAGATAATGTATGCGCTTATCTGAACTTATGTGGACAATATTCAAAAGAACCGGTTCTATCGAAGCATACTTACTCTATAAAAGATACAAGCTAAATTAATATTAAAATCTAAGATGGAGAGAGTAGATTACTACGTCTTAAAGAGAGGAACTGCCATAGGCTGAGAGCAATTCCAGAAACGTATTAATTGAAGTTCACTCCGGAGATGCAAGGCTGAACTTATAGTAGGCTTTGACGGGTAAACCGTTATATTTTCAAGTGGTCTGTATAAACACAGACAATTTGGGTGGTACCGCGAGTAACCTTCGTCCCATTATTTTTGGGGCGGAGGTTTATTTTTTGTAATTATTCATATATAGAAAGGAGCACAAAAATGAGAGAAAAGCTGGAAAAAATCAAGCAAGAATCAATTGAAGCCCTTGAAAACGTTAATAATCTTCAGCAGCTTGAAGAATTAAGAATTAAGTACTTGGGTAAAAAAGGTGATCTAACACAAGTGTTAAGGGGTATGGGGGCCTTATCTGCAGAAGAAAGACCAATCGTTGGTCAGCTTGCAAATGAGATAAGAGACTACATAAACGAGAAAATCGAGCATACGGAGTATTGCTTGAAGAGACGCGAATTGGAAAATAGGTTGAGAGATGAGTTTATCGATGTTACAATGCCTTCAAACAAAAAAGAATTGGGAAACAGGCATCCTATTACGAAGGTATTGGATGAAGTAAAGGATATATTCATTGGTATGGGCTTCAGCATCGTAGAGGGACCTGAAATAGAAAAGGTCTACTATAATTTCGATGCCTTAAACGTAAGTAAATTTCATCCTGCAAGAGACATGCAGGATACCTTCTATATAACAGAAGATATACTTCTTAGAACACAAACTTCACCAATGCAAGCAAGAATTATGGAGAAAAATCAACCTCCAATAAGAATTATTGTACCTGGAAGAGTTTATAGAGCGGATGAAATTGATGCTACGCATTCACCTATGTTCCATCAGATTGAAGGTCTAGTAGTAGACAAGGGAATTACGATGGCAAACCTTAAGGGAACTTTGGATGTATTTGCGAAGGAGCTCTATGGAGATACGATTAAGACGAAATTTAGACCACATCATTTTCCATTTACAGAGCCAAGTGCTGAAATGGACTGCAGCTGTGTAGCTTGCGGCGGAGTAGGCTGCAGAGTATGCAAGGGAGAAGGCTGGATCGAAGTTTTGGGAGCAGGCATGGTACATCCAAATGTACTTAGACAATGTGGAATTGATCCGGAAGTATATTCAGGCTTTGCATTCGGAATAGGACTAGATAGAATCGCAATGCTGAAATATGATATAGATGATTTAAGATTGATGTTCGAAAACGACAAAAGATTCCTGTCTCAATTTTAATTGAGAGCAGTTTATGAATGAAAGAGAATATTTTGCACAATGGATTAGCAATTAATTTGAATTGTGCGAAATATAATGAAAGGAGTTTTAATATGTTAGTACCAGTAAAATGGCTGAAAGACTATGTAGATATAAATGTAGACATAAAAACCTTCGCTGACGCCATGACAATGTCCGGCTCCAAGGTGGAAGCTGTAGAGGAAATGGGCAAAGAAATAGATAATGTTGTTGTAGGTAAGATTTTAAAGGTTGATAGACACCCCGATGCGGATAAGCTCGTTATCACTCAAATAGATGTAGGCAACGAAACGATTCAAATTGTTACAGGGGCAACAAACATAAAAGAGGGAGACTATATACCTGTAGCACAGAATGGTTCCTCTTTGCCTGGTGGAGTAAAAATCAAAAAAGGCAAGCTGAGAGGCATAGAGTCCAATGGCATGCTTTGCTCAGCGCAGGAATTAAGCATACCCCTTGATAATCTTCCTCCAGAGCTTCTTGATGGTATATATATACTTGATAAGGAATATCCTTTGGGCATGGATATCAAGGAAGTATTAGGCCTAAACGATGCTGTAATTGATTTTGAAATAACCAACAACAGACCTGATTGTTTAAGCATGATTGGTATAGCTAGAGAAGCTGCTGCAACCTTGGGTGAAAAGCTAAAGTATCCAGAAATCGTCGTAGCGGAAAATGATGAAAACATATCAAACTATGTAAGTATCGACGTTCAAAATGAAGAGCTTTGCCCTAGATATACTGCTAGAGTGGTAAAAAATGTGAAGATACAAGCATCACCAGGTTGGATGCAGGATAGATTATTAAAGTCAGGTGTAAGACCCATAAACAATATTGTTGACATAACAAACTATGTAATGATAGAAATGGGTCAGCCGATGCATGCTTTTGACTTAGATAAGCTTGCAGGTAAAAAGATTATTGTTAGAAATGCAAAAGAGGGAGAGAAGCTTACAACCCTTGATGAAGTAGAAAGAACATTAAGTGAATCCATGCTGGTTATATCTGATCAAGATAGAGCGATTGCAATTGCAGGTATAATGGGAAGCAGCAACAGTGAAATAGATGAAAGTACAAAAACTCTTGTATTTGAAGGAGCAAACTTTCAAGCAGTAAATATAAGACTTTCTTCTAAGAAGCTAGGTCTTAGAACTGAAGCATCAAGTAGATATGAAAAGGGAATAGATGCAGAGCTTGCCGAAAAAGCTTTGGAAAGAGCTTGTAATCTGGTACAACTGCTAGGTGCTGGTGAAGTAGTAGGCGGTAAAAAGGATATTTACAGCGTACCTAAGCAAAGCAAGCATATTAAGCTGGATACTGAAAGAGCAAGAAAATTCATTGGTGCAGATATCAGCACTGAAATGATGAAGGAGTATCTGGAATCGTTAGAATTCAGCGTTGACAGTAATTTTAACGTCACAGTTCCTACCTTTAGAGATGATGTTGAGATAGAAGCAGATTTAATAGAAGAAGTTGTCAGAATATACGGTTATGAAAATATACCATCTAGTTTAATGGATACAACCTTTACCCAAGGAGGCAAAAGCTATAATCAAAAGCTGGTTGACAGGGCAAAGGATATTTTGACAGCACAAGGGTTGTTTGAAGTATATACTTACTCCTTCGTAAGCCCTGGTGTATTTAATAAAATCAATCTAAAAGCAGAAAATCCAATGAGAAATGCAATTAAGCTGATAAATCCACTTGGTGAAGATCAAAGCATTATGAGAACAACGATGATACCTAACATAATGGAAGTAATAGCTCGAAACTACAACAAGAAGATTGAGGATGGTCAGTTCTTTGAGCTTTCAAAGGTTTATTTGACAGAGAAGCTGCCGTTGTCAGATTTGGCCGAGGAACGTGAAGTTCTTACGATTGGTATGTATGGTAATATTGATTTCTTTGACCTAAAGGGAAAAGTAGAAAACCTGATGGAAGAGCTGAATATCAAGACATACAGGATATTGTCCTCAAATCATGACAGCTTGCATCCTGGACGTACAGCAGAGCTTATCATCAACAATAAGAGAATTGGTTGGCTTGGAGAAGTTCACCCAGATGTATTAGATAATTATGGGGTACCAGTAAGAGCATTTATGGCAGAGTTAAACTTTGATGAAATCATTAATCAAAGCAATCCTGAAATAAAATACAGATCCCTACCTAAGTATCCGTCTGTAAGCAGGGATATAGCAGTAGTAGTGAATGAAGAAATTACCGCTGGACAAATTGAAGAAATAATCAAAAATAAAGGCGGTAAGACTGTTGAAGATGTTAAACTCTTCGATATATACAGAGGAAGTCAGATTGAGAATGGCTATAAGAGTATGGCATATGCAATAACCTATAGATCTGATGAGAAAACACTAACTGAAGAAGAAATCTCAAAGGTACACAATAAAATACTCAATTCCTTAGCAAATCAAGTAGGTGCAATTCTAAGACAATAAAAAAGGCGGCGAAAGCCGTTTTTTTTACATCTTAATTTGGACAAGTGTGTTAAAAATTGTTCATAAAAATTTCACATACATTTAACACTTTCAATATATGGTAACATAGAAAATTCAATATTTTCTGATAATATTTTGAGATGGGGGTGAAACAATGAGCAAAATTATAGAAATTAGGGACTTAACCAAGCACTTTCAGATATCATCTAAGCTTGGAACAAAGGTTGATTTTGTAAAGGCTGTAAATGGCGTTTCCTTTGATGTACTTGAAGGTGAAACCCTTGGTTTAGTTGGAGAAAGTGGATGTGGTAAGTCCACCACAGGAAGACTCATTCTTCGTTTGATAAAACCCACCTCAGGTGATATATTTCTTGAAGGAAAAAACATCAATCAAATATCTGATAAAGAACTTAGAAGGATTCGTAAAGATATACAAGTTGTTTTTCAAAATCCATATTCTGCACTTGATCCTAAAATGACAATAGCAGATATATTGTCTGAACCTTTAAGTATTCACAAAGTAGTTCATAAATATCAATATGAAAATGAAGTAAAAAGATTGATACATATGGTTGGGCTTAGCGAGAAGGATTTGAGAAAATTCCCTCACGAATTTAGCGGTGGGCAAAGGCAAAGAATAGGTATTGCAAGAGCTATTGCAACAAAACCGAAGTTTATTATTTGTGATGAACCGGTATCAGCATTGGACGTATCTGTTCAATCTCAAATTTTAAATTTATTAACTGACTTGCAGTCGGAGCTAAAGGTCTCTTATCTATTTATCGCCCATGGATTAAATGTAATAAGACATATGTCAAAAAGAGTTGGGGTCATGTACCTTGGTAAAATTGTTGAAATAGGTGATGTTGAAGATATATACAGTAACCCGCAGCATCCGTATACAAAGATTTTGCTATCTTCAGCTCCTATAGCAGACCCCTCCAAAGATCGAGATAGAAGTTTTGTGAAGGGCGAGGTACCTAGTCCTATAAATATACCCCCAGGTTGTTCATTTCACCCAAGATGTGAATATGCTATGGAAATATGTAAAAGTAGAACACCATTTCTAAAAAGTATAGGTCAAGAACACAAGGTTGCATGTCATTTACTGGACTTTGATGAAAAGGTTAGGGGGTAATTTCATGAATCCATTAATATATAGCATTTCAAAGAAGATTTTAGCTACTATCCTTATATTTTGCATTTTCATTTATGCCACAGTCTTTATATGTTTGGTTCCCAGCAGCTACACTGTAAAAAAAGTTGATGGAAAGTGGACAGCCACATATCCAATAAAGAATGTCATTAAAAGTGTAAATGATAAAGTAGTGTCTTTATCCAAAGGTGACTATAAGGTTACAGCCAATGGCAAGGATCTAGTTGAATTAGTAAAGATTGCTTTAAAGAAGTCCATGAAAATACTTACTGGTGGTTTGATCATCGCAGTAATATTTGGGATTTTTAAAGGAATATTTGATAGTAGAAGAGGGAAGAACAGGGATTCCAGCCTCAAAATACTACTTACAATCATACCCATATCGCTGCCTGATGTATTGATAGTAGCGATGCTGCAAGCTTTTGCGATATGGCTTATTCAGCATGGGATTCGGATATTTAAGGTGGCCGGAGCAGGTTCGTGGCACCATGAGATATTGCCAATTGTAGCCTTATCCATATTGCCTGCTTGTTATATTGCAAGAGTAACTGCTATGAGTATTGAAAGCTGTTATGATAAGGAATATGTCAAAGCAGCTATTGGTAAGGGCTGCTCGAGCAGAAGAATACTTTGGAATCATGTTATGAGAAATGCGATTGGAATTATATTTGAAAGTCTTTCTAATATAACTGCAATGATAATAACGAATATGATGATCGTAGAATATATGTTTTCCTATCCGGGAATTACGTCAATGCTTATGAACTCTTACAGAAATTATGACAGAAATACCACCATCGTTACTATAATTATTATAGGCATTATATATTTCTTGCTTGATTTATTCTTCCAAATTATGAAGAAGGTTGCCTTTAGACCTCTTAAGGAGGATGCAGCATGATAAAGCTAGCCTACATGAGAAGATTAAACTACCCACTGATCTTAGGAAGCTTACTATTGATTTTATTGATTATCACAAGCATTTATCCCGATCAGTTGGCAACGGCAGATCCTTATGGAAAGCAAAGATTAGAATTCCAATCCGATGAAAACGGACAGTCTACCTTTGTAATACCTCCTGTACCACCGGGAAAGCAATACCCCTGGGGGACCGATCACTTGGGAAGAGACGTCAGAAGCCTTATCATTTATGGCTGTAAAATAACCATGGTAATAGCTGTACTTATTGCAATAGGGAGGATGTTGATTGCATTACCTTTGGCAATATCTGCAGCTTATAAGAATAGATTTTCAATATGGTTTATAAAGCAGTTTAATATTTTATTTAGTGCATTTCCTTTGATAATAATTGTAATCTTACTTTCTAGACTGCAATTATTTATGGATTTTTTGAAGGATGAGAAACTAATAATGGCGTTATTGCTAACCACTTTTGGTTGGAGCAAGCTATCTTATGTGTTAATGGAAAAAGTAAGTGAAATATTAAATCAGGATTTTATAGAAGGTGAAATTGCAATTGGTAAAAGCAGACTGGAAATAGCTGTCCAAAACGTTATACCACATTTGATACCTTCTTTAATCATATTATTCTTTCTTGAAATAGCATTGGTACTGCAAACCATGGCGCAAATAGGAATATTTGGACTAATGGCAGGTGCAGGTTATTCAAATGTAGACGGTGACTTGAATGTTCCTTATGAATTCGATTGGGCATCATTGCTTGTATTTGCATATTTATTTTTTGGCACGGACAAGATGTATTTGGTAATATATCCTGCAGCAGCCTTTGCAATCAGTATAATTGCCTTTAACCTGTTTGGCGAGGGACTGCGAATTGAATTCGAAAAACGCACATCTAGAGTAATAACCCTCATAAGAAGAATTCCAACTTATGTATCACCTTTTAGATTAGCTTATGAAATTAAGAATATCGATCAATTTAGAAAAATTGTGTATACCAAAATCATATGCTATGCGCTTGTACTAGTCATAGTCTTTTTCCCTCAAGCACCTAGCCCATATAAATTTGATGCTGCAAAGGCCTTTAAAACCATTGAAGTTCTAAGCAGTGACACATATAAAGGAAGGCTGGCCGGTTCACCGGAGAATAAGGAATTGGCTAATTATATCAAGAGAGAATTAGAAAGCTATGGACTTCAGCCCTTTGATGGAAGCTTCATACACGAATTTGATATTGCAAGGTCAGTAAATATTAAGGGAGCAAAGCTTAAAGCAATAGATACGGTTAGCGGAAGCCGAGAGTTTGTATTTCGTAAAGACTATTTCGTTTCAAGTCCAATCAATTTCGAAGGAACTTTTGAAATAGCAAAGGTAGAAATGAAAGAACTATATGATATGACAAATGTCAAATGGGAGGCACTTAATAAAAGAGGTCTGAATAACAAGCTAGTTATGATAAACATAAGTGGACCTATGGATGGTAGATATGTAAATATGGTATTGCAGAATTTGGCAATTCATGTAAAGTCAAAAGCAATTATATTCTTAGGCGGCTGGGAAAGTGAAGGCCCAATGTCAAAGCATGTGGTGATAAACAAGTATTTTAAAAATACTGCTATTATCTCTATGTCTAAGGATGCTGGAGATGAACTGCTTCGTATGGGAAAGGCGAAATTTGAAGTACGTGTAGAAGCTGATGTATTTAGCAATACCAAAGGCTTTAACATATATGGCTTTATACCTGGTTCAGATAAAAATCTGGAGAATGAATATATCGTAATAGGCAGCAGAATAGATTATGTAGGTGATGATACAAATATTAGGTTCCAAGGAGCTTTAGAAGCAGGGGGTGTAGCAGCTCAGCTGGAAATAGCCAAAAAGCTTTCGCAAAGTGGCATTAAACCTAAAAAGAATATCGTTTTTGCGTTTTGGGATGGCAGTTATAATGAAGCTCGTGGATCAAAAAGCTTTGTAAGTAAATATGTATTGCCCGGTAAAATAGGTGCTGTAACGTATATAGACATCGGCAACTTAGCAATAAAGAAGGAAAGCAAGCTTCTTATGGATACATCAAGAATATTTCCAATCAATAAAGATGCACAGGAATATATAAATATACTCAAAGGAAATGCAAGAAAGCAAGATGTGAAGTTGGTTTATGGCAGTGTATACTCTACTCTTATGACTGATTTACAAAGCAAGAGTGTCCAATCCATTCTTATCAATAATTCCGAACGAGTACAGATAACAAATACCTCTAATGATACCATGGACATGATTAATAGGAAGCAATATAAGAAAATTGGACAAATGCTTTTAGACACCATTGTTGATATTGCGAGGGGGAAGTAGAATGAGTTTACTTAAAATAAAAGAATTAAAAACTTATTTCTTTATTGGAAATCAAGAAATCAAGGCTGTTGATGGCATCAGCTTCAACGTGGAACGCAATGAAACCTTGGCTATTGTGGGTGAATCAGGCAGTGGGAAAAGTGTTACCGCACTGTCAATTATGAGACTTATTAATCCCCCTGGTGAGATTGTAGAGGGTGAAATAGAGTTCAATAATATCAATCTGCTTAAGCTAAGTGAAAAACAAATGTGTATGGTTAGAGGGGATCGCATAGCAATGATCTATCAGGAGCCTATGATGTCACTTAATCCTTCCATATCAGTAGGTGACCAGATAAAAGAGTCATTGATTATTCATAAGTCGGTTCCAAAGAACCTAGCAAAGCAAAGGGCCTTAGAATTGATGAATCTTGTAAGCATACCTGAGGCAGAGAAGCGGTATAAGGAATTGTCGAGTAAATTTAGTGGGGGTATGAGACAAAGAATTATGATTGCAATGGCAATCGCTTGCAATCCTGATTTACTCATAGCCGATGAGCCAACAACAGCACTCGATGTAACAATACAGTCAGAAATAATGGAGCTTCTGAGGTCCATGAAAAATAAGCTTAATATGTCCATGCTGCTTATTACCCACGACTTGGGTGTTGTAGCGGAAAATGCAGATAGAGTAATTGTTATGTACTGCGGCAAGATTTTGGAAGAGGCAAGTGTAAAAGACTTGTTTAGAAATCCCATGCATCCATATACCATTGGACTTATGAAGTGTATTCCTAAAATGGATAGCGCTGTCGAAAAGCTGTATTCTATACCCGGCTATATACCTCATCCAAGTCAGTTTCCCCAAGGATGTCGTTTTAATGATAGATGTGAAAATGTTATGGAAATTTGCAGAGAAAAGATGCCAGAGCTTATAGAAATAGAGGAAGGACACAAAGTACGCTGTTGGCAGTGTCAACAATAAGTAAGTGTGAGGGGAAGGGATATTGATATGAAAACAAAGTATAAGGTTATTATATCAGCGGCTGTCATATTGATTATAACAGCAACCAGTGTTTTCGGCATAGTAGCCGAAAAGCTTCCACAGTATAGAAAGATTGTAGTGACAAGAGCAGCAATGAGAACCATGGGACAGACCATACATATCAAAGGCTATATAGAACCTTTTGCAAAGCAGGAAATCAATATGGACAGTACACAAAAGGTTGATGAGGTTTATATAAAAGAAGGGCAGGATGTTGTGGCTGGAGAACTGCTTTTCAAGTTGGATGATACGGACTTGGCCTTTAGATTAAAAGGTGAGGAGCTAAATCTAAAAACAGCAAAAGCAGAGTTAAATAATCTATTGAAATCAGAAGATAAAAACAAGAAAGACTTAACCTTTTCTGTAACACAAGCAGAAATGGAATATAATAATGCCCTTGAAGAGTTCAATTATTCAACAATAAAGTGTGATGATAATCAGAAGCTATACACAGAGGGCTTTATTTCCAAGGAAGAACTGGAAAATGGTTTAAGAAGTCTTTCTAAGATGAAGGGCAACTTGAATATGCTTGAAATGCAGCTGCATAAAGCAAAAGAATCATTAAATAATTATAGTGATGAGAGACAGCAGCAATTAGATAAGCAAAGAAGCAATATTGAATTGATTCAAATGAATATTGACAACCTGAATTCAAAGATTGATATCAGCACAAAGGCCTTAATCAACGGAAAAGTAATTAGATGCAAGCTTCAAAAAGGTCAATATCCATCTGTAGAAGATGCGAAAATTGAGATATACGACTTATCACACTATGTTATAAACACATATATCAAGCAAAATGAGGCTGTACAGGTGGTTGAAGGACAAAAGGCGTCCATTGTCATTACAGGCTTGGAAGAGAAGAGCTACCTTGGAACAGTGGTTGATATTGAGGATAGTGCTACAATGATTCAAAGCGGCGCTAAGGTTCCTATGGTAAAAATTAAAATTGCGATTGATGAGCCAGACCAGAATATTAAAGTAGGCTTTGAAACGACAGTAGCTCTAGACCTTAATATTAGAACTGACGTCGTAGCAATAGATTTCCAGGGAATTGTTGAAGACCACAATGGTAATAAGTCTGTGTATATGTTCAAGGATAATAAAGCAACAAAGAAACCTATAAAGACAGGTATTGAGGATGGTTTTTTGGTTGAAATTATTGAGGGGCTTATCCCTGGCGACCAATATATTTTAAATCCTCCAGAAAGAGTTCAGGAGGAATCCAGCTTCAAGCTTTGGAGTTGGGGGTATGAGCTGAAATGATAAAGCAAGATGGCTTTATACTTATCTGGATGGAAGATTTGAATATACAGAACAAAATCGTAGGTAATGAGCATTTTATAATAGAAAATTTGAATCTACGCATCAATTCAGGTGAATATGTATGCATAAGCGGTTTATATGGAACAGATAAAATTAGCTTTATAAACACAATAAGCTGCTTGAATAGACCTGACCATGGTAAATATCTCTATAACTACAATGATACAGCAACCATAGACCAAAGTAAGCTTGATGGTCTGAGAAGTGAAATTGGATTCTTGTTTAAGAATTTAAATTTAATGAATGACTTAACTGTATATCAAAATATAGAAATTCCAATTCTTATCAGCAGTATTGTTGAAAAATCCAAAAAGGTTGAGAAAGCGGCAGACCAACTTGGATTAAGTGACCTATTATATAAAAAAGTAGAAAAGCTTTCGGAACTGGAAAAACATAAGGTTTCACTGGCAAGAGCTCTTGTAGTAAGTCCCATACTCATAATCGCAGATGAGCCTGCAGATAATTTAAAGTACGAAGAAGCAGAAATCATATTTAACATCATGAAAGAAATCAACAATCAAGGAACAGCCATACTTTGTTTTTCAGACAAAACTCAAGTGATTGAGAAAGCACAAAGGACTATAATGTTTGAAAAGGGCAGTGTTAAATATGATAGAAGACCTCAAAGCTGCTGTGTTGAGGAGGGGGTTGTATGAAGAAGCTATTCACAAATAAGTTAATCATAACAGTTCTTTGTATTGTGATAGGAATGGCACCCTTAGTAGCATTTGTCAACACAGCTGAAAGCGGAAAGCATATGCTGAGAAAAGAGTTCGGTAATGATAAGACACTTCTCAGCATTGATTTAGAGGGCATCTCAAGCAGCTATGAAGTCTTTAAAAAGCTGTCTGCTGAAATGTCCGAAATAAATGATACAATACCTATTTCAAGAATGAATACAGTTCTTAACTCATATAAAAGCAGTCGTGCAGTAACAATGAAAGCTGTAGGCAGCAGCTTTTATAAGCTTGCAGGTTTGAAAATGCTGAAGGGCAAATTCATAGCAAAAGGGCACATGGATAACAATCTTAATGTTGTTGTCATTGATGACATAACTGCAGATGAACTGTTTGGAACCACTGATGTTTTAGGGCGTACTGTGGAAGCCTCATTAAATGGAATATCCTTTGAGACATCAATTATTGGTATTTGCAAGAGACTGGACATAACTGAAAAGCATTCAAATCAGGATCAGGGTTTTGCATATATTCCTATAACAATGCTGGATAATAACTTTGCACAATATGATATGCAGCAGATTGTTATCTCTACAAAAGGTTATCAGATTGAAGAAGCAAAGGCTAAAATATCACACTTTTTATCAGATAACG
>JARBUB010000171.1 GCA_029239905.1 Clostridia bacterium | reverse complement strand
TTTGTCAAAAGCTTATACATAGCAGGATGTACGTGTATCTTATCTGCGATGAGCTCACAGTAAATGTCACTATTTAATACAGCTGAAGCCACCCCGGGTTCTCTATGATTCAAGCCGCTCATGGCATTAAACATATGAGTAGCACTTTTGACGCCGGCTTCTATGGCGTACATGGCTTCCTCATAGGTGGCATTGGAATGACCTATAGAAAATGTAATATGCCCGTGTTGAAGCATATCCTTCATAAAATCCATATTGCTCTCAACTTCTGGGGCAATGGTCATGATCTTAATAATATCTAAATAATCCTTTATTAATTTTATATTAGCTTTTGTAATATGCTTTTCGTCATGGGCGCCTTTCCTCAAAGCATTGATGAAGGGTCCCTCCAAGTGAGCTCCCAATATCTTTGCCCCAATAGCTTCTTCTCCCGCACATTTTCTAATATTCCCCAAGGTCCTTTGTATATCTTGCATGTTCAAGGACATGGTTGTTGGCAAAAATCCTGTTACGCCATACTTACATAAACCTTTACTTATATTACGAATGGCATCCTCATTATAGTCCATGATGTCACTGCCAAAAGAACCATGAATATGAATATCTATAAATCCGGATGAAACATAGCAGCCCTTTGCATCTATAATTTTAACATCTTGAATCCGTTCTTCAGCATTATGAATCGCTGTTATTCTATCATTAAACAGCAATACTTTATTTTCTATAATGTCATCCCCTATTATTATCTTGCCATTTACGATTGCATTCATCCTTTAATCACGTCCTGTCACTTCTTTTGGTTTAAACTTTTGCGGGTGTTGAATATAAATATATTTATACTCTTCCATATACTTTAATGATATGTAAATAATTTCATATTGTAAAGCATAAAAGAAGTGCTAAGGTCATTTCTGCCTTAGCACCTCTTTTATGCTTCATATTTCTTTGATACATACTCATGCATGCATTCTGCCACTTGTTTTGAGCGTTTTACTGCTTCAACAACATTTAATGCTCCCGTAACTACATCTCCCGAAGCGAAAACACCTTCTTTTGTAGTCCTCCCACAATTATCTGCCAGCACCAGTCCGCTTCTAGCAACATCCATCCCTGTAGTAGTCGATACAATGTTTGCTTTTGGTCCTTGACTTACTGCTACTATAATGGAATCACACTCGAAAAGCGCTTGAGAATTTTCGATATTGACAAGCTTCTGTTTGCCATTTTCCTCTATCTTCTTAGTTTCAACATATATCACACCATTGGTTGTAAGCTCAACTGGTGCTTTATACAATTCAAATTTAACTCCATCAATTCTGGCATAATCCAGCTCATATTGTGAAGCCGACATATCTTCCATTCCTTTTCTATACATGATTGATACCTGCTTTACGCCTTTTCTTATTGCAGTCCGTGCAACGTCCATCGCCGCATTGCCCGCACCTATTACACAAAGCTTATTTCCTAAATTATATACCTCTGGATTCTTTAAGTAGTCAATCGCAAAATGCACATTGCCTAAGCTCTCTCCCTTAATTCCCAATTTGTTTGGTTTCCATGCTCCCGTACCTACAAATAGAGCATCATATCCATCATTAAATAAGTCTTCAATGGTTAAAACTGGCCCTATAAGGGTGTTTGGTCTTATTACTACTCCAAGCTCCAATAGTTTTTCCTTCAGCTTATCAATGACCTCTTTTGGCAGCCTAAATTCTGGAATGCCATAACGGAGGATTCCCCCAATTTTGTCATGGGCTTCAAATATGGTAACATTATATCCTTTTAATGCTAAATCAAATGCGATCGTTATACCAGAAGGCCCAGATCCAATTATGCCGATGTTCCCACGCAGCTTATTTCTTGGTTTTAAACTCATTACATCCAGTCGATAATCAGAGATATAGTTTTCTATAGCACTGATCTGTACCGGGTTAGACTTTTTACCAAGTATGCAATGACCTTCGCACTGTTTTTCATGATTACATACTAAGGAGCATACAACTGATAGAGGGTTATTTGTAAAGAGTAGTTTTCCTGCTTTATTCATATCCCCATCCAACAGCAGCTTTATAACTTCAGGTATTGGCGTCGATACCGGACACCCTTTGCTGCAGCTTGGATTTTTGCACTGCACACATCTTTTCGCTTCATCAACTATATGTTTAGCCATTATTTCACCCCACTCTATAATTCTATAACAATTTGATTATATATTCTTTTGCATTTATTCCCAATACCTTATTAAAAAGCTCTTCTAAGGCTTGCATCTTTCTTATATAGTATTGTGTGTCATTAAATTTCGGCATATGCATGTGCATAAATGCCCTTATGCCAAGCAAGAGAATCTCTGTTATTTCTTCCGGGTGATCAACCTTGAATATACCTTCATCTATTCCCTGCTTCAATACCTCTACTATAATTGGGTTAAACTTTTCATAGAACATTTCGTCCATCATTTGATGCAGTCTTGCATTCTTGTTGTCCTCAACATGCTTTGTCAGATGCTCAGGCCCCTGATTGTTAGATAAAATACTCCTTAACACAAGCATTAATTTTTCATAGCCATTTATATCCTTGTTCTCTAAGGCTTTTTTGATACCTTCCGCATAGCTGCTTAAATAATTCTCTAATACGGCCTCTAGAATCTCTTCTTTGGATTTAAAATAGTGATAGAAGGTACCTTTCGCCACACCCAGCTTCTCTACTATGGTGTTTACAGAGGTTTCCTCATAGCCATTACTCAAAAATAGCTGAGCAGACATATCTATGATATTGCTCCTTCTTTCCTTTGGATCTTTTACTACTCTCATACCTAATCCCCCTGTTAAATCTATAACTGGACTGATACTTGCTTTTCTGAGTTTATATCTTTAGATTTTACCTTTCTCTTTAGTACATTGCTCTTACATGCATTACAGCACTCCCCGCACAGTATGCAATCTAAACTATCCATATTGTTCATCTTTACCATTTCCGCCACATTTAGACTCATAGGACATGCTTTACTGCATTGCTTGCAGTTAATGCACTTCTCTGATGCTGCAGTAAGCCTTAAAGAAGGTATGTTCAATATATTTTTTATCTTAGTTCCTGTCACATTCAGAATAGACATTGGACATAAATAATGACAGGAGGCTCTTTTTCCCATCAGCAGTGGAAGAATTAGCAATGCAAAAACAATAACATAGTAGCCAATCAGCTTAATCATACTATCTACAGAAACAAAGGTCTCTGTTAAATAAAGTAAATTTACCTGGACCTTCCCTAGGTTTAAGACTGTCAAGATTGCAACTGATGTAATCCATAGAATACCTAGAATATATCTCATAATCCTCATCCAGCGCACCTGCTTCAAGGGTTTACAAAGAATACGGTCCGCTGCCATTTGAAGCCCGCCATAGGGGCAAATATAAGCACAAAAGGCTCTTCCAATAAAAAACGAGCTGATAAACATGAAAGACCAAACAAAAAAGGCACCCGCCAATATCTTGTTAACCAACCCATCAATGATGATATATGGAGAAAAATAGTTAAGAGTAATCGGTAATAATAACAGCATCATAAATAACAATAATCTTCTTTTACTTATCATAATTCATCCCCCTATTTATATGATAATAAAATTATAATCCATTGACCGACGGTCGGTCAATGGATTATATCATAAACAATAAATTTTTATCTCACGTAAGTTAAGCTAAGTTTGTTGACTTATACTGTTGGTTTTACCAACAGATCTTTAATAAATCTTATATCATCCTCAATATATCTATGTTTTACAGCCTTCACATCAAACCTGAAAAGCTTAAATGCAAACTGAACGAAGTATCCAATGCCTAGGGCAATAATTATGGTTCCTACCCCTACAAAGCCGCCTAAAAAATAACCGGCAATTAATACTGTTACCTCAATGCAATTCCTTATAAACCGCACAGATTTTCCTGTCTTTTTTGTTAATAATACCATTAAGCCATCTCTTGGTCCCGACCCTAAGCCTGCTCCAATATAAAAATAGCTTGCTAGACCAATTACAAACATTCCGCCTAGCATCATTATTATCTGGAGTATTATATTCTGATAAACAGGTATAAGGTTATTAAGCATTAAAATGTCCATAAATATTCCTATGAAAAGCATATTGCTAAGGGTCCCCCAGCCTAACTTCTCACCGACAAAATAATTAATGATAACAATTATTACACCCATTGTTATACTTGCTTGGCCCATAGTAATTCCCACTGTCCTCGAAAGACCTTGATGAAAAACATCCCAAGGCCCCAAGCCTAGATTCGCATTAATTGTCATTACAATACCTAATGCATAAAGGAATAAGCCTATAAATAGTCTGCCCCCACGCAGTATTCCATTCTTTAAATTCTCTTTCACTTTGACACCCCCAGATTATATTAACATAAAACTAGACATGTTGTGAAAAATATTTATTCATTCATATCCTTGTCAATCCACTTCTTTACCAATTTCATCAATGCATCATATTCTACGGGCTTGGATATATAATCATTTGCCCCAGCATCTATGCACTTTTGTATATCGCCTTTGAGAGATTTAGCAGTAATTGCAATAATAGGTACATCGCTGCTTGTCTTGCTTTCCCTGATTGCCTTTATCACTTGATATCCATCCATTACTGGCATCATTATATCCATAAGTACTAAGTCAACTTCCCGCCGTTTTAATAACTCTAATGCCACCTTGCCATTTTCTGCTTCTAATATTTCAGCTCCAAAATCCTCAAGTGCAGAAGCTAGAACGAATATATTTCTAGGATCATCATCAACTATGAGTATCCTTCTACCTACCAAATTCATTGTGTACTGCTTCTTCGTTTTGGGGATTAGGTAATGAGGCTTTGCTTTATCCTTTGAAGATAAAGCAAACGCTGCTTCTTCCATAACCAGTCCCTCACTAATACTTGCTTTGGCTTCACCTTTTTCCGGATTCAAAGCTTGAATTATTTTTATATCCCGTAGTAGCAACGTAAATTTGCTGCCTTTGCCTTCCTCGCTTTGAACAAATATTTGTCCGTTAATTACCTCAGCAAGCTTATTGGATATAGACAATCCCAAACCGCTTCCGCCATAATTTCTCGATATAGAACCGTCTCCCTGATGGAATTCTTCAAATATCCTATCTAAATTCTCCTTAGAAACCCCGATTCCAGTATCTGCTATGATAATCTGTATATCACTGTTTTCACATGGTTTTATCTCAAAACAGACATTTCCTTTACTAGTAAATTTGATGGCATTGGAAAGCAAGTTTCTTACAATCTGCGATATCTTATTGTAATCCCCCCAGAGCCTAGAATTCACAAGGTCCTCGCACATAAGCTTGATTTCCTTTTCTTTGGCTACATCTTCAAACATCTGTTTAACCTCTTTCAGCAAGTCTCCAGTGTTAAACTCCTTATTGTCTACATCCATTTTTCCTGCTTCTATCTTTGACAGATCTAATATATCATTAATCAATCGCAAGAGCTCTTGCCCAGAGTTATAGATTACCTCCAATTTTTCTACATGGCTTTCATTTAAATCTTTTCTCTCATTTCTCATGAGCAATCTCGATAAAAGTATTATTGAGTTTAATGGAGTTCGCAGTTCATGGGACATGTTTGTTAAAAATTGTGTTTTATACTTATTGGCTGACTCCAAGTCTCCCGAATGCTTCAGCAGCTCCAACCTAGTACCCTCCAGCTGCTCATTTTTTATATTTAACAACTTTGTCTGCTCTTCCATGAGCCGTTGATTTTTTTCCATCTGAATATTCTTTTGCTGTAATTCTTCACTTTGAGCTTGCAGGCGCTGCTGATGTTCTTCTAAGATTTGATTTGTTTTAAGCAGCTGACTGGAATTGTATCTCGCTTCCATTTGCGCTTTTTCTGATATATCAAGTAAACTTCTCACCTTTTGATTTTGAATCTCTGAGTAAACATTAGCTGCTATTATTGTACCAGCTTCCTTTAAAAATTCAAATTTCATATCATCGAATGTGTCGAAAGATGCCAACTCAATAACTCCTTGTATCTTTTCCTCGAAAATCAATGGAAAGGTATATAAATTAATTGGGGACTCTAATATTACTCCTGTTGATATATAGCTCTCATACTCTTTTATGTTTTTCATATAAATAGGTTCTTTATCCAACCCTACCTGCCCGATTATTCCCTCACCCAAAGCATAGCTTCCAGACCTTCGCTCCTTTTCTGAATATGCATAAGAGGCATGAAGCTCCAACCGCTTATTTGAAGCATTATATATATACAATGCCCCTTTCCCTATACCTAACAT
>JARBUB010000170.1 GCA_029239905.1 Clostridia bacterium | reverse complement strand
GACACCATCCCCAGGAAGCATATTCATGCTGCTGGCAATGGCAGCAAAAGGCGCACACCTAGGCGTAATAGCTGGTGTAATCGTATCCACAGCAGTATCCTTCCTGGTAGCTTCTTACTTTGTAAAGCGAGCAAGCAGCAAGGAAACAGGCGATGACTTGGAGACTGCAAAGGAAAAGGTAAAGGAACTGAAGGGAACAGTTGTAAAGAAGCAAGTAAGCAAAATCGTATTTGCATGTGATGCAGGAATGGGTTCAAGTGCAATGGGTGCAAGCATTCTAAAGAACAAGCTGAAGAAGGCTGGCTTAGACATCGTGGTAGTGAATGCAGCAATAGAAGAGATACCTGCAGATGCAGATGTAGTGGTAACCCATGAGAATCTGACAGCCAGAGCAAAATCCGCCAGTCCAAATGCAGAACATATTTCAATCAAGGATTTTATGGATGAATCACAATATGATTCCCTCATAGAAAACCTTGCAAAAGTAAAAGGAAAAAAACAAGCAATTGTTGAGCTTGAAGAAGAAAACATCATTCTGAAGAAGGAAAACATATTAGTAAACCAACCAAGTGTAGATTATGAAACCGCAATCAGGCAAGCCGGTGAGCTGCTCTATAAAAATGGTTATGTAGAATATGACTACATTGACGCCATGCTGGAAAGAGATAGACAGTTGACTTCTTATATAGGTAAAGGCGTTGCAATACCTCATGGTGTAGGAAAAGCCAAAGAACGCATTAAAAAGTCAGGAATGGTTGTGCTGCAATATCCTGATGGCGTTGACTTCAATGGAGAAATGGCATATATGATTATTGGTATTGCCGGCGTCGGAAATGAGCATATCAGTATATTATCCAATATCGCAACCGCCATAGAAGAAGATGCTGATGCAGAAAAACTAGTGGCGTCAAAGGATGCTGAACTGATACACAGTATATTTACTTCAAAGTAGTTAGAGGTGAGGAAATGATAATAACTGTAACATTGAACCCTGCTGTTGATAAGGTCATGGTTATAAAGGATTTTAAAACGGGAAGCGTCAATCGTGCTTCTGAAATCATGGTAGAAGCAGGGGGAAAGGGTATCAATGTATCTAAGACGATTTCCAGCTTGGGAGGTATAAGCAAAGCCTTTGGCATATTGGCAGGGCAAGGCGGCAGCTTTGTTGAAAAGAGCTTGAACCTGCTAAAAATAGATAATGATTTTTTATATGTTGATGGTGAAACCAGAACCAATGTGAAAATTTCAGATCCAATCAATCATATCGTTACAGATATTAATGAGCCCGGACCTGTAGTAAGTAAAGAAGCTATAGAGAAGCTTAGTCAAAAACTATCTGAAGGCATGCATAAGGATGATGTGCTTGTACTTACAGGAAGTACACCTCAAGGTGTAGATAAGGATATTTACAAGCTGTGGATTGAAGCAGCAAAGGCTGTGGGAATACGCTGTGTTCTTGACGCAGATGGAGAACTGTTAAAAAACGGGATTGAGGCAGGACCTTATCTGATAAAGCCAAATATCCACGAACTTGAGAGCTTGTATGAAACGCAAACAAGCAGCATGGATGAGATTATTGAACTGGCTAAGCGGCTGTTGGAAAAGGGCACTGAAATGGCAGCTGTATCCTGCGGTGAAAAAGGAGCAGTTTTTGTTACAAACTCTTGGGTTGCGGTTGCAGAGGGTATAAAAACAACGGTTAAAAGTACAGTGGGTGCAGGGGATGCCATGGTTGCCGCTTTAAGCTATGGTATTCATGAGAAGCTGGAGCCAGAGGACATGATTAAATTGGCGGCAGCATGTGGCACAGCTACAGTTACAATTTATGGAAATCAGCCATCCAAAGAGGATATAAATAGCTATAAAGAACAAGTAAATGTCATATTTTTATATAGATAAGGAATTGGAGGGGTCTTAATGAAATCAAAAGCTGTAAGATTATATGGAGCAAATGATTTAAGATTAGAAGAATTTGATTTGCCTGAAATAAAAGAAGATGAGATTTTAGTAAAGGTGATTACAGACAGCATATGCATGTCTACCTATAAAGCTGTAATACAGGGCACAAAACATAAGAGGGTACCCCCTGACATAGATCAGAACCCAATCATAATAGGTCATGAGTTTGCAGGTGTTATTGTAGAGGTTGGTGAGAAGTGGAAACATCAGTTTAAGGCAGGAGAAAAATTTGCAATACAGCCTGCATTGAACTATAAAGGCAGCTTATACTCACCGGGATACTCATTCCCATTTTTTGGCGGAGCTGCAACTTATACTGTGATACCTCATCAGGTAATGGAGCTAGGTTGTCTGTTGAACTACAGCGGGGAATCATTCTTTGACGCTTCATTATCTGAGCCAATGTCTTGCATTATAGGTGCTTTTCACGCTGCCTATCATACAAAACCCGGCTGCTACGAGCACCAAATGGGAATTAAAAAAGGCGGCAAGATGGCTCTTTTGGCAGGAGCAGGAGCTATGGGTTTAGGAGCAATTGATTATGCCATTCATAATGAACTAAAGCCTAGTATGCTTGTTGTTACAGATATTGATGAAGAGAGACTCCGCAGAGCTGCTTCAATTTTCAATGAAAAGGTTGCAGCAGAGGCTGGCGTAGTTATTCAATTTGTGAATACGAAAAACATAGAGAATGTAACAGATTATCTGATGGCTTTATCGGATCATACAGGCTATGACGATGTATATGTATATGCACCGGTGCAGTCTGTCGTAGAGCAAGCAGACAAAATTCTGGCTCGAGACGGCTGCTTGAATTTCTTTGCAGGACCTGTAGATCAGGAATTCTCAGCAATGCTTAATTTTTATAATGTACATTATACTTCAACCCATATTGTAGGCACCAGCGGCGGCAATACGGATGATATGCTGGAATCCTTGAAAATGACAGAGCAAAAGCTTATAAATCCTGCTGTCATGGTAACACACATAGGCGGAATAGATAGTGTTATTGATGCTACATTAAACCTTCCCAAAATACCCGGAGGTAAAAAGCTTATCTATACATGTATTGATATGGAGCTGACAGCACTTGAGGAATTCGCAGAAAAAGGCAAGCAAAATGCACACTATGCGAAGCTGGCGGAGATTATTGCCAAACACAATGGGATATGGTCAGTAGAAGCGGAAAAGTATCTGCTTGAGAATATGGGCATATAATGAAAGGATTGGTGTATAAATATGACGCAAACAACGATTGAAATAAAGAATAATGAAGGACTGCATGCTAGACCGGCAAGTGAATTCTCAAAGGCAACGATGAAATATAAATCCGATATTAAAGTATATAAGAATGGACAAGAGAAAGCCTATAATCCCAAGAGCATTCTTTCCATCATGAGTATGGGCGCAGTTAAGGGAGATGTACTGCGAATTGAGGCATCGGGAGAGGATGAAGCTGCTGCCATAGAAGATTTGAAAACTATTTTGGAAAGCTTTAATCAATAGGAGGGCTGCTATGGAACATTTACTGGGCACCGGGGTTTCAAAAGGAATAGCCATTGGTTCCGTACTAGTAAAAAAAGAAAATTCAAGTGATTTTCTAAAGAAAAGCATCACAGATGTAGCCTATGAGTGGAATAGATTTCTTAAGGCAAAGGAAGTCGGCAAGCAGCAGCTGGAGGTGCTTGTGCAGCAGTCTCGTGAGGCAATCGGTGAGGATGAAGCACAGATATTTGAGGCTCATATATTGATTTTGGAAGATGAGGAATTGGCAAACCTGATAAAAATACAAATAGACAATCAAAAGAAGAATACAGAATGGGCAGTGCATGAAGCAGCTGAGCACTTTGCGGTCATGCTTGAAGGACTGGAGGATGCTTATCTGAAAGAAAGAGCTCATGATATCAGGGATGTTGCTGCCAGACTCATTAGAATATTATCAGGAGCAGACAAGCAGGAAATACCTGTTTTGGAGGAACCCTGCATCATCGTTGCAAGAGACTTGATGCCTGGTGAAATGATTCACATCAATAAGGAATTAGTTATGGGAATCATCACGGAAGCTGGTGCTAAAACCTCTCATACCGCTATATTGGCAAAGGCGATGGGTATACCTGCTATTGTTGGAGCGGAAGGGATTTTGGGCAAGGTAAAGGATCATGAAATCATTGTATTTGATGGTGAATTTGGAAGTATATTTATATGCCCTGAGAAGAATGTTTTAGACCAATACAAACAGAAGCTGGAATCGATGAACAGTCAAAAAAAGGAACTGGAAGGTTTTAAAGACAAGGCATCTGTTACGAAAGACGGTATAAAGGTAGAACTGTTTGGCAATATGGCAAGCATCGCTGAGCTTCCAGGACTTATTGAAAACGGGGCGCAAGGCATTGGTCTTTTTAGAACTGAGTTCTTATATACCACACAAGCTTCAGCTCCTACGGAAGAGGAGCAATTTGAAATCTATAAGCATACTGCGGAGAAGCTGCAGGGTAAAACCGTTATTATCAGAACCTTAGATATTGGCGGAGACAAAGAAATACCTTATTTAGGACTGGACAAAGAGGAAAACCCTTTTTTAGGCTGCAGAGGGATAAGGCTTTGCTTTGATAATATCGAAATATGGAAGGTTCAATTAAGAGCACTATTGCGGGCGAGTATTTATGGAGATATTAAGATAATGCTGCCTATGATATCTGTTATGGAAGAAGTAAGAAAAGCAAAAGAAATCATTTGTGAAGTAAAGGCTGAACTAAAAAATAGTGGAATCGCATACAATGAGAAGCTGGAAATAGGTATTATGATAGAAACACCGGCTGCAGCAGTCCTAGCAGATGCTATGGCCAGCGAAGTTGATTTCTTCAGCATCGGTACCAATGATTTAATACAGTATACCTTGGCCTGTGATAGGATGAATCCCAAAATATCAAATTTATACAGCCAGTTTAATCCTTCTGTATTAAGACTGATCAAACATATTATCGATACCGGTCATGAATATGGCATAAAGGTTGGTATGTGTGGTGAAGCAGCAGGAGATGCGCGCCTGATACCATTGTTTGTAGGCATGGGACTGGATGAATTCAGTATGAATACATCTGCACTATTAGAAGCCAAAAAGACAGTCACACAAATATCAAAACAGGAAATGAGCGAAGTGGTGCCTGAAATCTTGAGGCTTAAGACAACAAATGAAATTGAGAAATACCTATGTAATTTAGCATAATAAAAACTGAATATGTGAAAATAAAAGTCCAGGACTTCCTGGACTTTTATTATTTATCATAGAAGCCTGTTTGTATGGTTATGCTGCTTATTATATTTTAAATTGGCTAATCAATTGCTTTAGATGCTCTGCTGAATCTGCTAGGGAATTGGCATTTTCTGTTATGATTTCCATGGAGCTGTTTTGCTGTTCAACTGAAGCAACCGTTTCTTCAATTCCGGCTGAATTCTCTTCAGATATAGCGGCTATTTGATCACCGGCAGTATTGATTGTTTTACTATTTAGAGATATTTCATCTAAATTTTCGGAAACATTTTTTATTCTTTCAACCATAGTGGTAATCTCGGTATTAATTCTAACAAACAGTTCTCCTGTAGTTTTTATTTTATCAGTACCTTCCTGAACCTTATGATATCCATTTTCCAAGGAAGCAGTCATTGCCCTAGAATCAACTTGAATCCCCACTACAATTGCTGTTATCTCTTTTACTGATTTTGCAACTTGCTCTGCCAGTTTTCTTATTTCGTCAGCAACCACTGCAAATCCTTTGCCGGCTTCACCGGCTCTAGCTGCTTCAATGGCTGCATTTAATGCCAAGAGGTTTGTTTGTTCAGCTATGGAATTTATTAAATTAACCAATAATGAAACCTTTTCGGAATTCTCCTCTAATTGTTTTACATTTATTACAGTATCTTTTAAAATAGCATTAATATGGTTCATTGTACCAATGGAAGTATCCATTTGAGCTGTTCCTTCCTGCACCACGTCTAAAATATCCGTTGAAGATGTTTGCAACGCTTCTTTATTTAAATTCGCTTTTTCAATCAGCTCTGCAAGATTAAATATTGAACTGGCAATCTCAGTGGCTGAACTCGCTTGTTCTTCAGCACCGGCAGACATTTGCTCCATTGTTGAAGCTATCTGCTCGCTGCTTTGCTGTACTTCAGAGGCGATTTTTTTTAGGTCATTACTTTCTTCATCCACTTTATAGGAGGATTCAGTGATCTCTCTTATCATATCCTGCAATTTATATAACATTTTATTAATTGATTCGGACAGTTGTCCAACTTCATCTTTGCCCTTATACTTTAGCACCTCTACATTCAGGTCTCCTTTTGATATTCTATT
>JARBUB010000169.1 GCA_029239905.1 Clostridia bacterium | reverse complement strand
ATCTATAAACAGTCTGCCTCCGGCGATATCTGCATCCTTTCCCATTGAAAACCAGAAGGATAAAAACTGGCAGAAGGATATTCCCAAAGGCTTGATATCTTCAGTCATCATCTGCAGATGGCCTAAGGATATATATATACGTTTTTCTCCGTCATTCGCCGGTATTGGATATAGGGTAGTGATAGGGCGGCTCTGAACAATGAAAAATGCATCCCCCTCTAAGCACCATTCTATATCTTGAGGACAACCAAAATATGTCTCTATTTTCCTGCCAATGGTCTCAAGAAGCAGAATTTGCTTATCGGTCAGGGTCTGCATATTTTGCTGTTCTGCAGCAATCTCCTTTTCCTCGGTTCCGCCTTCCTTCATTGCATGTATAGCTAGCTTTTTGGCGGATATCTTCTTTTCAACAATCTTTCCTTCTCGAACCTTATAAATATCAGCATTTACAAGACCTGAAACCAAAGCTTCACCAAGCCCAAAGCTGGCATCAATGGACAGCACCTTCCTATTTGAGCTAATCGGATCTGCAGTAAACATGATTCCTGAAGCCTGTGGAAAAACCATCTTCTGAATGACGACAGACAATTGTACCTTGCGGTGATCAAAGCCGTTTTGTATACGATATGTTACTGCCCTATCAGTGAATAAGGATGCCCAACATTTGCTGATATGCTTCAGTATTTCCTCGGTACCCCTGATATTTAAATAAGTATCCTGTTGTCCTGCAAAGGAAGCTGTCGGTAAATCCTCCGCCGTAGCACTAGAGCGCACGGCATAGGCATTTCTTTCATCAAGCTTAGAGATATGTTCAATGATTTCTTTCTCCATGCTCTTCTCGACTTCTATACCTTCTATGACCTTCCGAATTTGTTTGCTTATTTCACTAATTTTTTCTCTATCGCTTACCTGCAGAAGTGACAATTGTTCCATTAGTAATTTAAATTCTATATTTTGTTCAGTAATTCTTTTGTATACCTCAGTGCTTACACAAAAGCCTTCAGGTATACGTATGCCCTCTATCCTGGATAGTTCCCCAAGATTGGCACCTTTACCCCCGACCACCAATAGCTTTGTTTTGTCAATCTCGTTGAAGTTAAGTACATATTTAGTCAATGAAATCACCCCTTTGAAAATTATGAACTATAATAGTTTATATATTTCATAATACACTCAATCTAAAAACATTGCAATATATTATGAAATTATTTTATTGAATTATTTCATAACTTATAGTATTCTATAAAAGAGGTGAGTTTATAATGGATGGCTTTGAACGTCGCAAGGAAAGAAAAAAAGAAAATATTCGTCAGGCTGCTTTTGAGCTATTCTCCAGCTATGGTGTTCAAAAAGTAAGTATTGCTGAAATAGCCGAGAAAGCAAAAGTATCCCAAGTTACCATTTATAATTACTTCGGCAGTAAGGATGAATTGCTTAGGGATGTAATTTCTACTCTCCAGAATAAAAGGCTGCAGGAGGATACAGAGGTTATAG
This sequence comes from Clostridia bacterium, assembly GCA_029239905.1. Classification (GTDB taxonomy): domain Bacteria; phylum Bacillota; class Clostridia; order Lutisporales; family Lutisporaceae; genus GWB2-37-7. Next base: position 4,871 of record JARBUB010000169.1, on the reverse strand, counting down.
AAAGCAACCTTCCTTTTCCTGAAAAAATTGAAAGTTTTATTACAGAAAAAACTGGTGAACTGGCCTCTTTGAATTCAGAATTTCTTAAGTCTATTATGTCGGAGGACCCAGCTATAAGACAAATGGCCGAGGATTTTACCAAAAATAAGTTTATTCCATTGATGTTGCGATTGATTGAAAAAGGTAGAGCTGAAGGCTATGTCCACCATAATGTATCTAACGAAGCAATTCTGCTATATATTAATATGTTCAGAGAGAGCAAACGCTCCAAAGAGTTTCTTGATATGAACCAAAACAAAAAATTATTTAAGGAACTGGTGACGCTATTTTTCTTTGGAATTTTAGGTAAACCTCAATCATAACAATAGTTCAGCTGATAAATGAGCCATGTATATCATCTTTATTCAGAAATTGCGTCAATCATCCTCTTGTTTCGGTCTAAACAAACCACTTAGCAAGGAGATGATTGACTACATTGTCAATTGCACCGATAAAGTCTATATTCTCATGTCTTTCTCATAAACACTATTCTAATATTTGTACCTTTCCCTGACCACCGTCAACCCTGACCCGATCACCTGTCCTAAGTCTTGTTGTGGCATTTGTGCATCCTACTACTGCAGGAATTCCAAGTTCTCTGGCAACAATAGCCGCATGGGATAGTGGTGCTCCTATGTCTGTAACGATAGCTGCAGCTTTTGGAAAAAGAGGTGTCCATCCTATATTGGTCGTTGCTGCAACCAGTATTTCTCCGGGCTGAAGCTTTTCACCCTCTTCGGGATTTGCCAAAACACGCACGATACCTTCTATTTTGCCTGCAGCACCAGCATAGCCTTTGAGGGTTTCTGAATCAGATTTCTCTGCAGCTGGCATTGATGCATCATAATAATCCAGCCTTCTATTTGAATCCTTTGCCCATTCAATCGGATTGAAGCGACCCCTGATAATTGATGGAAAGCATGGCATTGCTTTGTATTTTTCATAGTTCTCTTTTCTAGCTGGAATATGAAAAACCTTTGAAGTCTTTCCGGAAAGAAGTGCTTCCACTTCATCAATGTAGTAGAAAAATATGTCATTTCCTACTCCTACAAGTTCTCCAGCTTTAAGTACGAAAGCACGAATCAACCTGAACACCCTTACAAACTCAGAACGGCCTTCCTCTCTGAGTTGAGCGCCGATTGCAGCCTTCTCTAATTGCTTTTCAAGCCATTTTACCTTATTAGGGAAACGTTCCTTAAACCGCACCCTGGCAGCTTCATATTGAGTATGCTGCTTCTTAAGAAGTCCCTCTACATCCATGTTTGATTTATTGGATTCCTCAATCTGCTTTTCCAGCCAATCTGTATCTTCCATGGGATCAGGTATGGACAGCTCATACTCATGGGCTCCACGATGGCCATACTTCATCAAGTATTCCTCTCGATTCATTTCTCCCTTGATAACCTTTGAAATTCCCATAACTGGTCCAAGACTTGCCAACCCGGAGCCTCCCCTAAGATTAGAAAGAAGCGTGTTGGCATCTTCAGTTCCAACTAATTTTGTAAGCTTTTTATCCAATGATGTTATATTCATTAGCTTAATAGCCGTCATAGAACCTGCATTCAATGCTCGGAAGAAATATGGCTGAAGCTCATTCTTCCATAAAGACAGCAGCTCTTCCTTTGTCTTTGCTTTGTTTATTTGTTTCCTCATATTGATGCACCAATCTGGCGTATCTTTTAGGAATTCCGGCAAATTTTTAGAAGCTTTTCGTGCTTCTTTCCCCATGCGCATGATCATGGGAAGCATCACCTTTAACACCGCTAGGCGAGAAAAGGGGTGAATCGGCATATTCATTCCTTCCGGCAGCTGTCCGTATAGATCTCCCAGCAGTTTTAGGGCACTTTTGGCATCCTTGCCCGTTACTGAAGCTATCACAGATACCCTTCTGCTGATATTCATATACGGCCTTCCACAGATATTGCCGGAAAACACATAATATCCAGGAATAAAATTCATAGCTTCATCCAGCTGCTTTGCAATACTCCATGAAAATGGCGGATAAACGTCAGGTATTGCTTCTGCTACATTGGTATTAATCCAAAGTTCATCTCCCATTAAGGAGTAATTCATTTCATAGGTGTCCAAGTTGCCTGCTGTCAATGTAGTGATAGGCCTTGCCTGCAGAAGATAGAGTTTTCCTTTTACCACTGCCCACTCAATATCCTGGGGACCGTCTAATTCCTTCTCAAGTCTTGATGCATACTGGTATAAATTTGATGCATATTTTTTAAACTCATCCGGACCTTCATATTTTCCTTTAGGTCTTGTCAATTTAAAGTCATAAGCATTGGCTTCTCCCGATACAAGCTGTTCCCCCAGTCCATGAACATAATTGCCTATCATACTTATATAGCTTCCCGTAATAGGATCAGCTGTAAACAATACCCCGGAAATATCAGGCTGAACCATTAACTGAACTACTACTGCAATCTGGTGAGCTTGTTCCATGCCTTGAATAGAGCTATATGCTTTTACTCGATCTGACTCTCTTGATTTGAAGACGGTGTATATTGCTTTCAGAATTTCATCATCATTATTCATATTTAGAACAGTTTCAAACTCTCCTGCAAAAGATGCTGCTGCAGAATCTTCACTTAGGGCAGATGACCTTACTGCAAACTGTGCTCCATCATGATTCTTTCTAATATCTTTCAAATAAGCTTGTATTTCGTTCCAAGCTTCACTACTTAACTCTTCCCCCTGAAAAGCGGCAGGAAATATTACAAAGCCTTCAGGCACAGGATATCCGGTCTGATACATTCTAGCCAGCATACCACCCTTTCCTCCGGCAAGTGACTGCAGTTCAGGCGTCAATTCTTTAAAGGTTCTTACTATATTAAGCATACAAACACCCCTTTACTTTTTTAATCCTATTTACATATCTAAAAAGCTCTAAATCCATTTTTCAAGTTCATCTTGACTTTAAGCCATCATCAAAATATCTGTAGTTCCTTGCTGTCTATTCCCAATGCTCTGGCTATTATTACTTCCAAGGAAGCCTTATAGCTTAATGATTTGGTTTTATCCTCCATATATTCTTTATAGAATATACTTTGTGGAACAGAAGTCACAGCTCTTAACAATATATCTGCAGTCTCAAGAGGAAATTCAACTTCAAAAACACCTTCCCTCGCTCCCTGCTCAATAATTCTGGCAAATGGATCAACATACTTTTGTGTAATTGCAACTGAGTATTTGTAAAATGTAAAATCCGACTTCATTAACATACATAAGTATGCAATAAGTTCTTTTTTGGGCTTCTGAAATGCTAACTTTTTTTGCATAAACTGTTTTAGCTTTTCCAGAGCATTAAGCTCTTGGTCGTCAATTATTGGTTCAAGTTCTCTTAACAGGCTTTCTGCAAATTCATTGATACTTTCTGCCAACACTTCTTCTTTAGATTCAAAGTAATGATAAAAGCCGCCCTTTGAAAGTCCTGAAGCTTTTAAAATATCCTCGATACTTGTTTCTTCATAGCCTTTTTCTAAAAATAACTTTTCAGCAATTTCTACAAGCTCCATTTTTTTTGCACTATGCTTTTTTGCTGTTTTAATCATATGACACCTCCAAAAACCGACCGACGTCGGTATGTTATTTAGTATATACCTCTAGTTAAAACTTGTCAAGTCTGCTTCATCATATAAGCTGTTTATATATGAATGGGCAAGTTTTGTGTTTTCCATTCCTGAATTACTTTTAAATTTCTTTTCCTTTATTTAAAAAAAGATGCCGTTTGTTGAGTCAAATCTCGAACGATCGGCATCTTCTGCGTTATATTTTTCAACTTTTCAGCTCAATAAGCCTTTGTTTTTGCATTAGATTCATTTTCTTTCTTATAGATAAAATCTGCTTCATAGCTTCTAAATAAAGAACTTAAGTATAAAAAGAGCTCCTACAATATATGTTGCAACGGTGACTTCCTTTGCTTTTCCTGTAAATACTTTAAGAAATATATAAGACACGATTCCAAATACGATTCCATCTGAAATGCTATAAGTCAATGGCATCATGATTATGGTAAAAAATGCCGGAATGGCTTCTGTAAAATCCTCAAAGTTTATTTCCTTTATAGGTGATATCATGAATAGTCCTACCAGCACAAGGGCAGGAGCTGTAGCAGGTGCAGGGATTGCAATAAATAACGGTGATAAAATCAGTGCTATGGCAAACATAAAGGCAGTAGTAAGCGCAGTAAGACCTGTCCGCCCACCCTCTGCAACGCCTGCAGCACTTTCTACATAGGTGCTGACTGTGCTTGTTCCTAAGCATGCGCCCACAGTTGTACCTACAGCATCTGCAAGCAATGCTTCCTTCGCTCTCGGCACTCTTCCTCTTTCATCCAGCATATTAGCCTTTGTTGCTACACCTACAAGTGTACCTACTGTATCGAACATATCCATAAAAAGAAGTGTGAAAAGTACAATAAACATATCCAAGGTAAAGATGTTTTCCCATTCAAACTTTAAAAATATAGGCTCAATGGATGGAGGAAGGCTTACAAATGATTGCGGTAATTTTGTTATACCCATTGGGATACCGATTAAAGTTGTTGCGACTATACCCAGCAAAAGTGCCCCTTTTATATTTTTAGCCAGAAGTATTCCCGTGATTACGATTCCAATTACAGCAAGAAACCCTGCACCTTTCGTTATATCACCAAGGCCTACAATGACTCCTGACTGCGGTTGTACGATTATATTTGAATTTACAAGGCCTATGAATGCAATAAAAAGTCCTATACCAACAGAAATTGCCTTTTTTATATTATTCGGAATGCTGTCAATAATCGCTTCCCTAATATTGAAAACTGTCAGAAGTATGAAGATGAC
>JARBUB010000168.1 GCA_029239905.1 Clostridia bacterium | reverse complement strand
TTTGGTACCCCTAGCAACGGCTTTGCAGTGATGTACCATATCGTCAACCGTTACCTGCAGGGTTGTCTCATATCCTAGGATGACCATTCCTAGAGAATCTCCGACTAATAAACAGTCGGTACCGGCCTCGTCAAGAAGCTTTGCCATGGAGTAGTCGTAGGCCGTAAGCATGGATATTTTTCTACCATCTTTCTTAGATTTAAGAAAGGAGGCAACAGTAAATTTTTTCGTTGATACAGCCATTTAAATCACCATCCTATAAATATGAATCAATTAAAACTTTAAGCTTATTTGCTGAAGAATTATCTTTTAGATCGGATAAGGACGCCAGCTTCAAGGTTTCTTTTGCCATACATAAATATAAGGGCAATTGTTCCTTTGAAGATGAACTGATTGCTTCAAATTGTATTTTGATTGTTTCAATATCTCCTCTAGCGATTGGTCCAGTCAAAGCATCTTTAGTACCAAACTTCAGAACATTTTGTATAGTGCTGTTTACTAGAGGCAGCATAGCCTTGAAGGCTGCTGAACTATCAGGCTGAATATCTTCCATTAATATTAAGCTGTTGTGAATTAAGGTCACCAAATAATTAGAAAGCATACATGCAGAAGCGTGGTATAGAATTTTTTGTACCGAGCTAGCTTGAAAATAAGGGTTCTTACATGTAATCAGAATATCCTCCAATATTGATATCCTCTCATTATCACCCTCTATGCAAAAATATGTATTTGGTAAGTCCAAGATTGATTTATCAATATCTGCAAAAGCCTGCAAGGGATGCATTGAATATGTAAAGCAGCCAAAAGCCTTCACGGGGTATAATATTGTTGAGGAAAGTGCCCCGCTGGTATGAACAATAAGCTGACCAGGTTTTAGACAACTATCTTCGCAAAGCTGCTTGACAATGCTATCTATCTGATCATCCGAGGTAGTAATAAATATAATATCTGAGGATGCTGACAGCTGTTTGAGATTGTTGAAGCAATTACTTTCTGTTCTAGTTGCTGATTGAATGCAAGAGTCAGAACTTCTGCTATAGTAACCTGATATATGAAAACCTTTATTCTGAAAATATATGCCTAAGGAAGTTCCAACCTTTCCGGCACCAATAAAGCCTATGCGCATAAAAAAACACTCCTTTCCAAACCATAGATAGGCAGGAAAAGAGTGATGCTTTCACCTTGAAAAAACATTATTCTAGTCCCTGTCCCTATGGATCAGAGCAAATTGTATTGAAGGTTAAAATATAGTATGACTCCTATGCAGGATATCATCCGTTTTGATTTTATCATAGGGATATGATCATTACAATAATTATAAAAGCACGTAGATATAAATGTTTGGGTTTATGATATATTATATATATGTTTTGCACGAAACCGAAAATTTTAAATCAGAGCATGCAAAGGTGATGAAAATGAAGACTTGGGATAATAAAAGATATCATACACTGAATTATTTTCTGCGAAATAAATTTGGAGATAAAGTGTTCAAAGTTTCTTTGGATGCAGGCTTTACCTGTCCAAATCGGGACGGAAGTTTAAGCTCGGGGGGCTGTGTGTTCTGCAGTCCTAGAGGTTCTGGGGATTTTGCGGGAACTGGCAGCAATCTTATTCAGCAATTTGAGGAAGTCAAAGAAATGATGAGCAAAAAGTGGAAGGACGGAAAATATATTGCGTATTTTCAGGCCTATACGAATACCTATGCAGAGGTGGAGATTCTTCGAGAGAGGTATTATAGTGTTTTAAATCTTGAAGGTGTAGTAGGAATCGCTATCGCTACGAGACCAGATTGCTTGAGTGTTGAAATACTAGATTTATTGGAGGAAATAAGCAAGGATAAATATATATGGGTAGAGCTAGGGCTGCAAACAATGCATCAAAGCACGGCAGAAGTTATTAATAGGGGCTATCAGTTAGACTCCTATATAAAAGCAGTGAAGGATCTAAAGCGAAGAAATATCGATGTGGTTACCCACGTAATTCTTGGCTTACCGGGAGAAAGCAAGGAAGATATGCTTAAAACAGTTGAATTTGTTGCAAATACAGGAACTCAGGGCATTAAGCTGCATCTCCTGCATTTGGTTAAGGATACAAAGCTTGTACATATATATGAGAAGGGGCAGCTTCGTATTATGGATATGGAGGAGTATGTGGAGCTTGTTGTATCCTGCATAGAGAGAATTCCAGAAGAAATGGTGATGCATAGAATTACTGGGGACGGCCCGCGAGAAACTCTTATAGAGCCAAAATGGAGCCTTAAAAAGTGGGAGGTAATTAACTCCATAGAACATCATATGATGGATTGTGATACTTGGCAGGGCAAAGAATATGTGAAGAAAGAAGCAATCGTGCAAATTTTCGACATATAAGTATTACCCGGGAAATATTATGAGAATGCTGCATAATAATAGCGGATATATGTCGAAAACATATAAAAAGGTTGTTGCTACATCAAAAGCTTCTCCTCCTGGGGGAGGAACGACCGAAGGAGTTTATGTAATATCAATGAATATAATAGAAATTTTATTGACATACTTAATATATAATGGTATAATTAGCGAAAAATAAATATAAAAATGCGTTGAATGGGAATAGTAGATAAGAATGATATTTGCAGAGAGCCGTAAGGATTTTGGTCCATTGGTGAAATACGGTAGTATCTTATTGTTGAACTCACCCAGGAGCAGCTGCCTGAAATTTTTAAATTAGGGTAAGACGTTGTCCCACGATATAGGGATAGATGATTACAGTCATCGACTAAGTTGGGTTTCTTTATGAAATCAATGTGAGTGGTACCGCGGATATATCTCCGTCTCTTGTTTGAGACGGAGTTTTTTGTTGGGAAAATTCAAATCATTAGGTAAAGAATATATTGCTACCCTGATAGGATGTTTTACTACGTTCAGAATAACGGCATACGAATCCTGCCAAAATGAAAGGGAAGTACTAAAACCACTAACCACTTTACATAAGGAATAACTTTCTGAAGTAAAGCTTCAAAGACCCATGAGAAAGACCTCCGAAGAAACTTGCTTTGCCCTACCCCGGAGCTACAGCACACAAAGCAAGGTTTCTGGTGGTGCTGAAGCTGGGCGGAGGAAAATTCGTTCCTTAAGTAAAGAATATATATACAAAATTATATTACCTCTACATTAAATAAGATCAAATTTCGAAAGGAGTGCTTTTATATGTCATATTCAAAGGAAATAGATCGCAAGTGGCAAAAAATCTGGGAGGATTCTGGATTATACAAATTTCATCCAGAAAATGTCGATAACAAGCTTTACGTATTGGAGATGTTCTCATATCCTTCGGGGGCAAATCTTCATGCAGGTCACTGGTACAATTATTCATTAAGTGATTCCTGGGCAAGAATGAAGAGGCTGCAGGGCTTTGAAATATTTCAGCCTATGGGCTTTGATGCCTTTGGTTTGCCTGCTGAAAACTACGCAATAAAAACAGGAATACATCCCCATGATTCAACTATAAAAAATATAGCAACGATGGAAAGACAGCTAAAGGAAATGGGGGCAACCTTTGATTGGGATTATGAAGTTGTAACTTGTCTACCAGAGTACTATAAGTGGACTCAGTGGTTGTTCTTAACATTGTATAAAAATGGCTTGGCCTACAGAAAAGAAGCTCCAGTAAATTGGTGTCCTAAGTGCAATACTGTACTTGCCAATGAGCAAGTAGTGGATGGCCATTGTGAAAGATGTGAAACAGACGTTACAAAGAAGAATTTGACACAGTGGTTCTTCAAAATTACAGAATATGCTCAGGAGCTGCTTGATAAATTAGATGGTTTGGATTGGCCGGAAAAGACAAAGAAGATTCAAACGAACTGGATCGGTAGGTCTGAGGGTGCTGAAATAGAATTCAAGGTTGAGAATAAAGATATCAACTTCAAGGTGTTTACTACCAGAGCAGATACATTAATGGGTGTTACTTATGTAGTACTTGCACCTGAAAATGAATTGGTAGCAGAATTGACTACAGAGGAAAATAAGAAGGCTGTAGCTGAATATCAGGTGGCTACAAAGAAGCAAACTGAAATCGACAGACTTTCTACTACAAAAGAAAAGACTGGTGTATTTACGGGCTCATACGCTATTCATCCTCTAAATGGACAAAAAGTAGAAATCTGGATTGCTGATTACGTACTTGGAAGCTATGGAACAGGCTGTGTTATGGCAGTGCCGGCGCACGATGAAAGAGATTATGAGTTTGCAGAAAAGTATAAGCTTCCTATTAATAGGGTGATTAAAGGTAAGGACGGTGTAGAAGATGCACTTCCCTTTGTAGAATATGGTATATTGGTTAACAGCGGCGAGTTTGATGGCTTGACGACTGAGGAAGGCAAAATTCAGCTTGTAAAGAAGCTGGAAGAGCAAGGAAAAGGCCAGCTTAAGATAAATTACAGACTTAGGGACTGGTTGGTTTCCAGGCAAAGATATTGGGGTTCTCCAATCCCTATCATACACTGTGAGAAATGCGGTGCAGTACCAGTACCGGAAAAGGATTTGCCTGTGCTTCTTCCTTATGATGTGGAATTTGCACCAGACGGGGAATCGCCACTTAAGAAGAGCAAGGAGTTTATGGATGTTGCCTGCCCAACCTGTGGAGGTCCTGCTCATAGAGAAGCGGATACACTTGATACATTTGTATGCTCATCATTCTACTATTTGAGATATCCTGACAACAAGAACAGTGAAAAAGCTTTTGACACCGATTGGATAAACAAGATGCTGCCAGTTGATAAATATATAGGTGGAGCTGAGCATGCGGCAATGCATTTGTTGTATGCAAGATTTATCACGAAGGCATTAAGAGACGGAGGCTATCTGAATTTTGACGAGCCATTTAAATCCTTAGTGCATCAAGGAACGATACTTGGGCCAGATGGCCAAAAGATGAGCAAGTCCAAGGGAAATGTAATTTCTCCAGATGTATATATTGATGAATACGGCTCAGATGTATTTAGAATGTATCTTGCATTCGGCTTCTCATATATTGAGGGTGGTCCATGGAGTGATGATGGTATAAAGGCAATGTCCAGATTTGCCAGCAGAGTGGAACGCATCGTAGAAAGAACTATGGAGCTTGGTTCGAAGCAAGGCAAGACAGAAATGGGCAAGGAAGAAAAAGAGCTTAACTTTGTAAGAAATCACTCTATAAAGGGCGTCACAAAGGATGCAGAAATATTCCAGTTCAATACCTCTATTGCTAAGCTTATGGAGCTTCTAAATGCGTTGTATAAGTACGATACAGATGTTGAAAATAAAAACGTTGCATTTTTACAGGAAACGGTTGAAGATTTATTGAGACTTCTTTCACCTTTTGCGCCGCATTTTACAGAAGAGATGTGGGCGATAATGGGTAAAAAGGACTCTATATTCAACGAAAAATGGCCTGTTTGGGATGAAAGCGCAATGGTTAAGGATGTAGTTGAAATTGCCATCCAAGTAAACGGCAAGGTAAAAGGCAGGATGGAAATTCCTACATCTGCTGAACAAAAGGAAATTGAGCAATTGGTAATGGAAAGCGCTGGAGTAAAAGAAATGCTGGAAGGTAAGCAAATTGCAAAAATTATTGTAATCAAAAACAGGTTGGTTAATATCGTAGTAAAATAAAACATCTTATATTAAATTCACATAGTAGCAAAGCATGTATGCTGATAAATTGCATACATGCTTTTGTTTTTTTGGGAAAACTAAAAAGAAGGATTGACAGATTGTAATTTATGAAATACAATAAATATAGAATACATCCCTAGGGTATATTTAATAATCAAATTCAAAGTTCTGAAAACACTTGATTTGAGCCCGGAATAAAAATATACCCCCATGATATGAGGAGTGAGACAATGAAAAGCAAGAAGTTTAAAATAACAGGTATGACCTGCGCATCTTGTTCCAATGCAGTTGATAGAGCCATAAAAAAGCTGGATGGAGTAAGTGAGCATAATGTTAATCTTGTAACTGAGCTAATGACGGTGACCTTTGATGAAAATAAGCTGACAGAGGCGGATTTAATAAAGGCAGTAGAGAAAGCTGGATATGAAGCAGCTGAAGTAAGTGACAGCAAGGAAGTGACGATACCGATAGCTGGTATGACTTGTGCTTCTTGTTCCAAGGCAGTAGAAAGAGCTTTGGGTAAGCTCAATGGAATAGAGAGTGCCAATGTAAATCTTGCAACAGAAAAAGCATCAGTAGTATATAATCCTGAAATAGTGAGACTTTCTGAAATAAAGCAAGCTATAAATAAAGCTGGCTATCAAGCTTTAGAAATCAAAAATAAAAATACTGTGGATGAAGATAAGCTGCGCAAGGAAAAAGAAATAAAAACACTTTGGACAAAGTTTATAGTATCAGC
>JARBUB010000009.1 GCA_029239905.1 Clostridia bacterium | reverse complement strand
ATGTTGAGGATGTTGACCAAATAAACAGCATTACCTCAACTCAAAATGTAAATTTTAAAAATGCAGAATCCTACCATATAATAATATTGGTAAAAAATAAGACTGGTCTTAAGAATTTATACAAACTTATATCCTTGGCACATTTAAACTATTTCTACAAAAAACCAAGAATACTTAAAAGTTTACTGATGCAGTATAGAGAAGGTTTGATAATTGGATCTGCCTGTGAAGCTGGAGAAATATACAAGAGTATTTTAAATGGCATAGACGATAACACCTTAATGGATAACGCAAAGTTTTATGATTATCTGGAGATACAGCCTAGCGGAAACAATGAGTTTTTGACGCGAAACGGCAGAGTTACTGGGCCAAAGGAGCTTGAAAAGATAAACGATAAAATTGTACAGCTAGCCGAAAAGCTGGGTAAGCCGTATGTAGCAACTGGAGATGTACACTTTTTAGATCCTGAAGATGAGGTATACAGAAGAGTAATTATGGGAGCACAGGGCTTTAGTGATGCGGATGAACAAGCTCCCCTGTACCTTAAGACTACAGAGGAAATGCTGGATGAATTCAGCTATTTAGGAGAGGAAAGAGCATACAATGCTGTAATAAGAAATCCTAATCTGATTGCTGATTCTATAGAAACTGTTATACCTGTGCCCGAGGAAACCTTCCCTCCGATAATTGAAGGCTCTGAGGACCAAATAAGAGATATGACGATGAACAAAGCCTATTCCATCTATGGAGAAGTGTTGCCTGAGGTAGTTGAAAAAAGACTCGAAAAAGAGTTGAACTCAATTATAAAGCATGGCTTTTCTGTAATGTACCTAATAGCACAAAAGCTGGTTACAAAGTCCTTGCAGGATGGATATCTGGTTGGCTCTAGGGGGTCTGTAGGTTCCTCATTTGTTGCTACCATGTGTGACATAACCGAGGTAAATCCTTTACCGCCTCATTATATATGCACACATTGCAAGAACTCAGAATTTTTCATGGATGGATCTATATTATCAGGGGCTGATTTGAAGGATAAAGATTGTCCAAAGTGCGGCACTAAATATAAAAAGGACGGACATGATATTCCCTTTGAGACATTCCTTGGTTTTGACGGTGACAAGGAACCGGATATAGACTTAAACTTTGCAGGAGAATATCAGCCAGAGGCTCATAAATATACGGAAGAGCTATTCGGAAAAGGATATGTATTTAGAGCTGGAACCATAGGTACAGTAGCTGAAAAGACTGCCTACGGCTTTGTAAAAAAATATAATGATGAACGCAATAGAAATGTGCACAGCGCTGAGATAAACAGGTTGGTAAAGGGTTGCTCTGGAATAAAAAGAACAACTGGACAGCATCCCGGTGGTGTTATGATTGTACCGGCGTATACTGATATTTACGAATTCACACCAATCCAAAAGCCTGCGGATGACTCGGATTCAAATATTATAACAACACATTTTGACTATCACTCAATCAGTGGCAGACTGCTTAAGCTTGATATACTTGGACACGACGTTCCGACTATAATAAAAATGCTGGAAGACATAACTGGCTTCAAAGCAACAGATGTATTACTTGACGACAAAGAAACCATGAGCCTGTTTACATCCACTGATGCTTTAGGTGTTAAACTGGATGATATTGATTGTAAATCCGGCAGCTTAGGAATTCCTGAGTTTGGTACGAAGTTCGTAAGACAGATGCTTTTAGATACCATGCCGACCACCTTTGCAGAACTGGCACGTATTTCAGGTTTGTCCCATGGTACCGATGTATGGATCAACAATGCACAAGAAATGGTTCGAAATGGTACCTGTGTACTAAAGGAAGTTATATCAACCAGAGATGACATTATGGTCTATCTGATATACAAGGACATACTTCCTAAAATGGCCTTTAAGATAATGGAAAATGTAAGAAAGGGAAAAGGCTTAACCGAGGAGCATATCGAGGCAATGAAAGCGAAAGATGTCCCTTCTTGGTATATAGAATCATGCCAAAAGATCAAGTACATGTTCCCTAAAGCCCATGCCGTTGCATATGTAATGATGAGCTTTAGAATCGCTTACTACAAGGTGCATTATCCTTCAGCCTTTTATGCAACCTTCTTTACTGTTAAAATAGATGATTTTGATGCTGCATTGTTTGTTAAGGGCAAGGAAGCGGTTTTGGCAAGGTGGAGAGAGATAGATAAGCTGGGGAATGCTGCAACGACTAAGGAAAAAAACATAAGTATTATTTTAGAAGTTGTTTATGAGATGTTCCTTCGTGGAATTAAGCTTTTATCGGTTGATTTATATAAATCCTCTGCCGACAAATTTATAGTAACAGAGGATGGAATACTACCTCCTCTAGGCGCTTTACAGGGGGTAGGTGTCAATGCTGCATATAGTATTGTGAAAGCAAGACAAGAAGAGCCCTTCTTCTCCATCGATGAGCTTCGAGAAAAAACAAAGGTCAGCAGGACTGTAATAGAAGTTCTTAAGAATCATGGTTGCTTAAAGGATATTCCTGAAAGCAGCCAGATGAGTTTATTTTAACTTGCATACATTGGGAATTAGTGCTATAATCTTTTGTGTGAATATTTTTGTTATTTTTCACACATAATGTATGTATCAGCAATTCAATCTATTACGACTTGTCAGAGTGGGGTTTCCCACTCTTTCGTATTATTATAGTAAATTACTATATATGTTGTGAAAAGGCTTATTTTGCACAAAGCCAGTAGAAGTATCTACTATAGTGCAAAACATATATAATAATTGGTATAAAAGTAACAAAGCACGCTAAAATAACATTAATAGAATGAAGAAAGGAAGTATAGCATGAGCAAGACAAAGGTAGAAGACGTAGTATATGAGCTCTGTAAGCCTGTGACAGATAAACATCATTTTGAACTGGTTGAAGTGGAGTATAAAAAAGAAGGCGGCGAATGGTATCTTAGGATATACATAGATAAAGAGGGCGGAATAACAATTGATGATTGCCAGATCGTCAGTGAAGAGCTAAGTGAGATATTGGACCAAGTTGATCCAATTGACAGCGCTTATATATTTGAAGTATCGTCACCTGGTATTGAAAGACCGCTGAAGACAGAAAGAGATTATCAGAAAGCTATGGGCAAGTTAATGGAAGCGAAACTTTTTTCTCCTATAGAAGGCAAGAAACTTATTACTGGTATACTTACAGGGTACACTGAAGACACAGTAGAATTCGATCAAAACAACAAAAAGATTATTTTGGATAAAAAACAAGTCGCAATTATTAAGCCTGTAATAGTATTTGAAGAGCTTGAATAATATAAATTTTAGGGAGGGAGTACAATGAACGGAGAATTCCTGGAAGCAATGGAGCAAATTGCGAAAGAAAAGGGAATATCTAAAGATCTACTATTTGAAGCTATAGATTTAGCACTGGTTTCAGCTTATAAGAAAAATTTTGGTACTGCTCAAAATGTGAAAGTACTAATAGATAAGCAAACTGGAGAAGTTGAGGTTTACGCACTTAAGACAGTTGTAGATCAAGTGGAAAGTGATTTCTTAGAAATATCCTTGGAAGAAGCGAAACAATTAAACAGAAACTATGAGCTTGGAGAAATCGTTGAAAAAATAGTTACTCCAAGAAACTTTGGAAGAATTGCAGCGCAGACGGCAAAGCAAGTAGTTGTACAAAAGATTAGAGAAGCGGAAAGAGGCATCATATTTGACGAATTCATAACAAGAGAAAATGAATTGGTTACAGGTCTTGTACAAAGAAAAGAAAAAAACAATTTATATGTAGATTTAGGCAAGACAGAAGCGGTACTGCCTTCAACAGAACAAGTTATGACGGAAGAGTATGATATAAATGACAGATTAAAGTGCTTTATACTTGAAGTTAAGAAAACAACAAAGGGACCGCAGATTATATTGTCCAGATCACATCCAGGCTTAGTTAAGAGATTGTTTGAACTGGAGGTTCCGGAAATCCAGACGGGAATCGTCGAAGTAAAGAGTATCTCAAGAGAAGCTGGTTCAAGAACAAAACTAGCTGTTTATTCTCATGATCCTAACGTAGATGCTGTTGGTGCTTGTGTGGGACAAAGAGGACAGAGAGTTCAAACAATTGTTGATGAGTTAAAAGGCGAAAAAATTGATATTATTCAATGGAGCGATGACCCTGGGACATTGGTTTCAAGCGCACTAAGTCCGGCAAAGGTAGTCAGGGTAGATGCTAATAAAGAACAAGGGACAGCTCATGTCGTAGTAGTTGATTCTCAATTATCACTAGCTATAGGCAAAGAGGGCCAAAATGCTCGTTTAGCAGCAAAGCTTACTGGATGGAAAATTGACATAAAGAGTGAGTCACAAGTAAATAAGTAGGGGAGTGATCTCGTGCAAAAGGTAAAAAAGATTCCACTACGCAAGTGTTTGGGCTGCAACGAAATGAAGCCGAAAAAAGAACTGCTTCGAATCGTTAGAAGCCCAGAAAATGTTGTAAGTATCGATAAAACTGGTAAAGCTGCCGGCAGAGGATGTTATATTTGCAAAAGTATAGATTGCCTTGAAAAAGCTGTGAAAGCAAAAAGGATTCAAAATGCTTTAGAGACGCAAGTTGATGCTCTTGTATTTGAAGAATTAAGGGGGCAGTTGAACAAGAGTGAATAAGATATATTCCATGCTGGGATTGGCAAGTAAAGCTGGAAAGCTTTTTTCTGGGGAAGATTTAGTTAGAAATGCCATAAGACATAATAAAGTAAAGCTTCTGATCATTTCACAGGATGCATCAGAAAATACAAAGAAACGATTTGAGAATGCTGCTGAATATTACCATGTACCTATGTGTACATGGGGCGATAAAGAGCAATTAGGCTCTAGTATTGGGAAAAGCAACAGATCAGTGGTAGGCATAGGCGATGTCAATTTTACAAAAAGTATTATGACATTGCTGAATGCTGAAAATCCGGTAACACCTATCGGGGAAAAATCAGGGGGTGAACTGAATGAATAAAACAAGAATATATGAACTGGCAAAAGAGTTCAACACATCAAGCAAAGAACTTATAAAAAAGATTGAACACCTAAATATAAATGCGCATAATCATATGAGTGCACTAGAACAAGATGAGGTAGATAAAATTAGAAATTATTTTGAGGTTGGAAGAAAAGAAGTAAAATCAGAAGCTAAGAAACCGGTTGCAGCACCTGTAGGAGCATCAGTTCCTAATAAAACTGCAGCACCTGTAAATAATAATAGACCAAATGACGCAAGACCAAGTGCACCACAAAGTACAACACAAAATACAGCACAAAACAGACAGCCTAGTGGGCAGCAGCATTCACAACCAAGAAACAATGCACCTGCAGGTAATAATTCAGGGACCAATTCAAGTACTCCACAAAGATCTACTTTTTTGAGACCTAATACAAACAAACCACCTGTAAATCGTGTTATTCCACCTGCACCGACGGCTGAAGCAAAGGATGAGAAAGAAGCAGATGCTCCAGGCAAAGTGAAGGATGATGTTAAAAAGGTTGAAAGAATAAATAAAAGACCGAACTACCAAAAAACACAGCCGCAATCTAAATTTGGAAATAATAAGCCATACAATAAGAACAATAGAGGCGGCAGATCACATTCAGGCGGCTATGGACAACCGGCAAAGATACAAGAACCAACAGTAATTAAATTAATTAAGATTGGTGATACTGTATCCATAAAAGAGTTAGCAGAAAAAATGAGCAAACCAGCGGCAGAGATCATCAAAAGGCTGTTTATGCTTAATATAATGGCTACTATCAATCAGGAATTGGATTTTGAAACAGCTTCATTAATTGCAGACGATTTTGGAATTCAAGTAGAAAAGATTATTGATAAAAGTAGTGAAGAGGTACTGCTGAAAGAAGTAGAAGATAAAGAAGAAGATCTTAAGGCAAGACCACCAATCGTTACTATAATGGGCCACGTAGACCATGGTAAGACTTCACTGCTGGATGCTATAAGAGAGACCAATGTTATAGCAACAGAAGCAGGGGGAATTACACAGCACATAGGTGCTTATAATGTAACGATATCTGGCAAAAAGATTGCATTCCTAGATACTCCTGGTCATGAAGCTTTTACAGCAATGAGAGCTAGAGGCGCTAATGTAACAGACATAGCAATTTTAGTAGTTGCAGCTGATGACGGTGTAATGCCTCAAACAGCGGAAGCTATCAACCATGCAAAGGCAGCAAATGTAACAATAATAGTTGCAATTAACAAAATTGACAAACCGGGTGCAAACCCTGATAGAGTAAAGCAAGAGCTTACTGAATATGGACTTTTATCTGAAGATTGGGGCGGAGATACAATCATGGTCCCAGTATCAGCTAAGAAAAAAGAAGGTATCGACACTTTGCTTGAAATGATACTTCTTAGTTCTGAAATGCTTGAGCTAAAAGCAAACCCAAACAAGAAAGCAAAGGGTACTGTAATCGAAGCTCAGCTTGATAAGGGAAGAGGTCCTATAGCTACAATATTAGTTCAGGAAGGGACTCTGAATATTGGAGATGCTTTTGTAGTTGGACACACAAGCGGCAGAATAAGAGCAATGGTAGATGAAAAGGGCAAAAGGCTTAAAAAAGCAGGTCCATCAACACCAGTTGAGATTATTGGACTTTCTGAAGTACCGGATGCTGGAGATATTTTCGTCGTTATGGACGATGAAAAAGATGCTAGACAAATTGCTGAAAAGCGTAAAGATAAGCAAAAACAAGAGCAGCAAAAGAGCACAATGAAAGTGTCTTTAGAGGACATATTCAGTCAAATCCAAGAAGGCAAAATGAAGGAATTAAATATTATAGTAAAAGCAGACGTTCAAGGTTCTGTGGAAGCTGTAAAGCAATCTCTTCAAAAGCTAAGCAACGAAGAAGTCAAGGTAAAAACAATACATGGCGGCGTTGGTGCAATATCAGAGTCTGACGTAATGCTGGCATCTGCTTCAAGCGCTATCATAATAGGCTTTAACGTAAGACCACAGCCTGCTGCGTCTGAGCTTGCAGAAAAAGATGACGTTGATATAAGACTATATCGCGTAATATACAATGCAATAGATGACATAGAAGCGGCAATGAAGGGCATGCTGGAACCAGAATATAAGGAAGTTGTTCTTGGTCATGCAGAGATCAGAACCATATTTAAGGTATCCAATGTTGGAACCATAGCCGGTTGTATGGTCAAAGACGGAAAGGTAACTAGAAACAGCTCAGTTAGACTAGTTAGAAACGGCATAGTAGTTCATGAAGGAAGCCTAGCATCACTTAAGAGATTTAAGGATGATGCGAAGGAAGTAGCCGCAGGATTCGAATGTGGATTAAACCTTGAAAATTACAACAACATTGAGGAAGGCGACATTATAGAAAGCTTTATAATTGAAGCCGTGCCAAGAAAATAATAATTAGGCTGGTGCATAGATATGTCAAAGCATAGAAAAGACAGAATAAATGAAGAAGTTAAAAGAGTACTCAGCGATATAATCAGAAATGAGCTTAAGGACCCAAGAATTTCAATGATGTGCAGCGTTATTGCGGCAGAGGTAACTCCTGATCTAAAGTTCGCCAAGGTATTTATTAGCGTACTGGGCAATGAGGAAGAAAAAAAGAATTCCCTTGCAGGGTTAAATAGTGCGGCTGGCTATATAAGACGTGAACTTAGTTCAAGGGTAGATCTAAGAAATTATCCGGAGCTGCACTTTGAATTGGATAATACCATTGAGCATGGCGCTAAGATATTGGGTATTCTAAACGAAATTAATAAAAAGGATGGAGGGCAATAGAGCTTGATATATGAACAGATAATAGATGTCATAAACAAGAGCTCAAAAATTGCAGTAACCTCTCATATGCAGCCAGACGGGGACAATGTTGGTTCCTCTCTGGCTCTTTGCCTAGCACTGCAAAAACTGGGCAAGAAAGCAGTCTTTATATTAGATGACAGTATACCAGAGTTATTTAGATTCTTAAAAGGTGCTAGGGAAGTTGAAAAACCATCTTTCTTTGCAGAAATTGATTTTGATCTCGTAATAGCTATGGATTGCGGTGATTTAGAACGTTTAGGAAAAGTATCACAGTTCATAGGTAATACTAAATTGGTTAACATTGACCATCATATCAGCAATACAAAATTTGGAGAAATTAACTTAGTAGAAGAAAATGCATCTGCTACAGCTGAAATCGCATACAAGCTGATTAAGTCTATGGGCATTTTTATAGATAAAGATATAGCTGATTGCATATACACTGGTATTGTAACGGACACAGGAATGTTTCAATACAGCAATACCTCTGAAGAGACTCATTCGATAGCTGGAGAGCTAATCATTGCAGGGGTGAGCCCATCAGATATTTTTGCTAGAATATATCAAAACAGTCCAAAAGAAAAAATAATGCTGATGGGAGAAGCACTTAAATCCCTAGAATTTTTTAATCATGATATGGTCAGTTGCATTTCAATTTCAAAAGCACAATTAGAAAGTATTGCCGAGGAAGATATAGACACGGAAGGTATCGTAAATCTAGGTAGAGACATTGCTGGAGTGGAAGTAGCAATTTTTCTTAAGCAGAAAGAACCAAATGTAGTAAAAGTCAGTCTCAGGTCTAAATGCTACGTTAATGTAGCTATTATAGCGAAGGACTTCGGCGGCGGCGGGCATGTTAGAGCAGCAGGCTGTGCGATAACAGGCAGCATAGAATCTGCAAAACAGCAAATATTACTTGCAATTCAAAAACAAATATGAGCGGTGAATAGGATGAATGGCATAATTAATGTACTTAAACCACCAGGAATGACTTCTCATGATATCATTTACTTCATGAGAAAAAGGTTAAAGATAAAAAAGATTGGACATACAGGTACTCTGGACCCTGAAGCGGCAGGAGTGCTGCCTGTTTGTGTAGGGAAATCTACAAAAGTAGTGCAGTTCATAACTGACAAAAAAAAGAAATATAGAGCAACTATAAAGTTTGGAGTAAAAACAGAGACCTATGACAAATATGGGACTGTTATTGAAACTGTTGCTGTAAATGGAATTGATATGGAAAAGCTGCAAAATGCACTTAAGGATTTCAGAGGTGTAATAAAACAGATGCCGCCAATATATTCCGCGATAAAGGTAGCAGGGAAGAAGCTTTACCAATATGCTTTAGACGAAGAAGCGGTCCTAATTCAAGAGCGTGAGGTTGAGATTTATTCCATCGAAGTAGTTGATTATAATAATAAGGACGAGGTTGTTATAGATATAGAATGCTCTAAGGGCACTTATATCAGATCTATTTGCTATGACTTAGGGATGAAAATGGGCTGTGGGGCAGCGATGTGGCAGCTTGTTAGACTAGAAAGTACACCCTTCGCAATTCAAAATAGCTACACGTTGGAAGAAATTGACAAGGCAGTAGAGTCAGGTACTATTGACAATATGCTACAGTCTGTTGATATAATATTTAAGGAACTGTCAATGATAGAGATAAAAACAACTGCACGAAGTGCTGCAATGAATGGCTGCCTTATTTATGGCATGGGAACCAGACAGGACATAGAGACATATGAAGACGGTATAGAAACTAGAATTTATTGTGATGAGGAGTTCCTTGGAATAGGAACAATTAAATTTAATAGTGAGGAAAATAGAAAATATATTAAAATTGATAAATTATTTGTTTAATATTTAATAAATTTTCGAGGGTGGTTTTTTGTGAGAATATTGAATACTTATGAGCAGGCAGCTGAGAATAAGTCCTACTGCATAGCTTTAGGTAGCTTTGATGGAGTTCATGCAGGGCATCAAAAGTTGATTGAAGTGTTAGAATACAATGCAGAAAATATTGGTTGTGCCAGTATGGTTTATACCTTTGGAACGCATCCTAGAAAGATATTGAAGCCGGAAAGATTGATACACATGATAACCAGTAACGCAAAAAGGGCAGAAATAATGGATGAGCTGGGTGTCGATGTTTTATATCTAGAGGACTTTCAAAAAATCATGAATTTAGATGCAGAACAATTTTTCCGAGATATTTTGATTGAGAAGTTTCATGCAAAGTGCATCGTAGTCGGCTACAATTTTAATTTTGGTAAAAATGGCGAGGGCGATGCTGAAAAGCTAACTCAGCTTGGTAATAAATATGGAATAAAAGTTGAGGTTGTCCCACCTGTACTAATAAAGGATAAGGTTGTATCCAGCAGCCTAATCAGACATAAAATTCATGAAGGCAACGTAAGTGAAGTGCTGCAATATCTAAGTAGAATCTACAGCATTGAAGGACGGGTTATACACGGTAAGAAAAACGGCATGTCCATGGGAATCAGGACTGCCAACATAGAAATAGGCAAGGAGATTATTCTGCCTAAAAAAGGTGTTTATATAACAGATACCAGAATAGACCATCATAAATACAAAAGCGTTACCAATATTGGGATTAATCCTACATTTCAAGGAACAGCTCTTAGCATAGAGACCCACATTTTAGATTTTGATGGGGATCTTTATGATAAGGATATTGAAGTTTACTTTATAAAACGTCTTAGGGATGAAATCTTATTCAATAGCAAGGAAGAACTGATTGACCAGATAAAGAATGATATTCAAGCAAGGCTTGATTTTAAAATGCTTTAATAATTATACTTTACATGTAAATCAATATATGCTAAAATCAGATTTGGTTACAATACCATTTGCCCAGTATATCGAATCACCAACGATACGCTTAGCTTATGGTGAATATATTAGGAGGTGAAAATATGTTATCAAAAGAGCAAAAGGAAGCAATCATAAAAGAGCACGGCGCGAAAGAGGGCGACACTGGATCTCCAGAAGTTCAAATCGCATTGCTTACAGCTAGAATCAACTATCTTAACGATCACTTAAAGATCAATAAGAAGGATCACCACTCAAGAAGAGGTCTTCTAATGATGGTTGGTCAAAGAAGAGGCTTGGAGAACTACCTAAAAGAGAAGGATATCACTAGATATCGTGTTATTATGGATAAGCTTGGCTTAAGAGCAAAGAAATAAATTAGGGCGGGAGTCATCCCGCTCTTTTATTTTAACTTTTATTTAGGTTTAATTTTCCTTCAAATGATTAATTTAGAAATTTCTTGACAAGAGTTTTACCAAGAATTCTACATAAAGCATATATAAGTTTTTTTAGAAAATAAACATTTGCAAGTTTTTTTTAAACATAAGAAGGAAATAATAAAAAATGTATAGAAATATATTATTTCGAAGGGAGGTATATAATGGAAAGATTTAAGTTAGAATTAGCAGGCAGAACACTTAGTATTGAGATAGGTCGCATTGCGCAATTAGCTGATGGCGCAGTTCTTATGCAGTATGGTGAGACTTCTGTATTAGTTACAGCTTGTGCTTCAGCAAAACCAAAGGAAGGTATTGATTTCTTCCCACTAAGCTGTGATTACGAAGAAAGATTATATGCAGTAGGTAAAATACCCGGAGGTTTTATAAAAAGAGAGGGTAGACCTACAGAAAAAGCTATATTGTCTTCAAGATTGATAGATAGACCTATCAGACCACTTTTCCCAAAGGGCTACAGAAATGACGTTCAGATCGTTGCAACAGTTATGTCTGTAGACAAAGACAATTCACCAGAAATTGTTGCGATGATTGGTTCTTCAGCAGCACTTTCAATTTCTTCAATACCTTTTAATGGACCAACAGGTTCAGTATTGGTAGGCTTAATAGATGGTGAGTTTATACTTAACCCAACTATGGAGCAGAGAGAAAAGAGCCAGATGCATCTAGTTGTATCAGGTACGAAGGATGCAGTTATGATGGTTGAGGCTGGTGCACAAGAAGTGCCTGAATCAGTTATGCTGGAAGCTATTATGTTTGCCCATGACAACATCAAGAAAATAGTTGCATTTATCGAAGAGATAGCTGCAAAGGTGGGTAAGCCTAAGAAAGAAGTAAAGCTATTCAATGTAGACGAAGAGCTAGAAAATGCTGTTAGGGAATATTCAACTGAAAAGCTTTTGACAGCAATCAGAACAGTTGAAAAACTTGAAAGACAAAATAATATTGATGCAGTAAAAGAAGAAGCAACGAACCACTTCGCTGAAATCTACCCTGATAACATGAAGGATGTGGGAGAAGTACTTTACAGCATCATAAAAGAACAGGTTAGACAACTTATAACTGTTGAAGGCATCAGACCTGACGACAGAAAGACAGATGAAATAAGACCTTTAAGCTGTGACGTATCTATCCTGCCAAGAGTACATGGTTCAGCATTGTTCACCAGAGGACAAACACAAGCAATGACCATTGCTACACTAGGCCCCATGGGTGATGTACAAATTCTTGACGGCTTAGCTGAAGAAGAAGTACAAAAGAGATACATGCATCACTACAATTTCCCACCTTACAGTGTAGGTGAAACTAGATTTATGAGAGGTCCAGGCAGAAGAGAAATTGGTCATGGAGCCCTTGCAGAAAGAGCTTTAGAGCCTATGATACCTTCAGAAGAGGAATTCCCATATGCAATCAGAGTTGTATCTGAGATTGTAGCTTCAAATGGTTCATCATCAATGGCCAGCGTATGCGGCAGCACATTAGCACTTCTTGATGCCGGAGTACCGATAAAGGCTCCAGTAGCAGGTGTGGCAATGGGCTTGATGAAGGAAAAGGAAAATGTAGCTATTCTTACTGATATACAAGGTATGGAAGATTTCCTTGGAGACATGGATTTCAAGGTAGCTGGAACAACAACTGGTATTACTGCAATACAAATGGATATTAAAATAGCGGGTATTGATAGACCTATTCTAGAAAGAGCTCTTGAGCAAGCTAGACTTGGAAGACTATTTATACTTGATAAGATGAATTCAGTAATTAGTACCCATAGACCTGATTTATCAGAATATGCACCAAAGATCATATCCATGAAGATTGATCCAGATAAGATTAGAGATGTTATAGGACCTGGTGGTAAAATGATCAATAAGATCATTGCTGAAACAGGCGTAAAGATTGACATTGAAGATGACGGCCGCGTATTTATAGCAGCAGTCGATAGAGCAGCCGGAGAAAAGGCACTTAAGATAATTGAGGGCTTGACAAAGGAAGTTCGTGAAGGTGAGATTTATCTTGGTAAAGTAATGAGAATCATGAATTTCGGTGCCTTTGTTGAAATACTCCCAGGCAAAGAAGGCTTGGTACACATATCAAAGCTGGATGTGAAGAGAGTAGAAAAGGTAGAAGATGTAGTGAATATCGGTGATGAAATACTTGTAAAGGTTACTGAAATTGATAAGCAAGGGCGCATTAATCTTTCGAGAAAAGATGCAATGGTAACAGAAGAACCTGAAAAAACTACAGAAGAAGCGTAAAACATAAACTAAGGTTTATGTTTTTCTCTTTTTTTGAGAGGATAGTTTTTGTTATATAATATATACTAAATAAAAAAGCAGAAGCGCGGCTTCTGCTTTAAATTGCAATAATTGTATTGACATATTTAGGAATAAGGAATATAATTTACGTACCGTACGTCTATATTAAACCATATAAGCATAATTATTCAAAATAATTATAGCATAATGATTATTAGACGGTCAATACAAAAAGGGGGAAAACTTATTGGAACTTAATGAAAAAGAGTGGCAGATAGAAACCAAGAGATTGAACGAGATATGTGATAAAATCACTACATTAATAAAAGATAAAAATAAAAGCATGGATGAATATAAAGAAGATGTTATAGAAATAAGAAGAAGCATGTGGGAAAATACAGCGCATGTTCTCTCTGGCGAATTTGACGAATCAGTAGAAATACTACAATATATAAACCTTATGAAGCAGGAAGAGAAAAGCCATCAACATACAAAAGAACAAATTAAGAAGTTAGAAAAGATGTTGGATACACCATATTTCGCAAGGATTGATTTTGTTTATGATGAGTATGATGAGCAAGAAAAGATTTATATTGGAATGTTCTCTTTAATTGATAATGATACCATGGATATTTTAATATATGACTGGCGAGCACCAATATCCAGTATGTTCTATGAATATGAGATGGGGGAAGCAGCTTTTCATGTTCAGGAGAGAACGATCAAAGGCAATGTTAAGCTCAAAAGACAATATAATATTGTGAAGTCGAAATTAGTTTATATGTTTGACAGCAGTATAAAAATAGATGATGAAATACTGCAGGAGATACTTAGTAAAAATGCGGATGACAAGATGAAAAACATCGTTATCAGTATTCAGAAAGAGCAAAACAAGATTATTAGAGACGAGGATACCAGAGCGCTTATCGTGCAAGGGGCAGCTGGCAGCGGAAAAACCTCTATAGCTCTACATAGAATAGCATACTTATTGTATAGGCAGAAGGATGAAGGCTTAAGCTCTAAGAATGTTGCTATTTTTTCTCCAAATCAAATATTCAACGATTATATTTCTGATGTTTTACCAGATTTAGGAGAAGAAAATGTACACCAAACTACTTTCTATGAATATGCCAGAAGCTACATTATTCCGGAAATTAAGCTTGAAAGTGTACACGATCAGATGGATTATATGCTTTCACAAAGTAAAGATAGTCATGAATATAAGCTTCGCAAAAGAAGCATTGCAGATAAATCATCAATGGAATTCTTAGGTGTATTAGATAATTATCTTAACTTATTAAATGAGCACTATGAAGGCTTTGAAGACATTAGATTTAATAGGACCTTAGTGATTTCAAAGGGAGATCTTGAAAAACTATATAATTATGATTATAAGAATTTCCCTCCTATTAAAAGATTGCAAAAGATTAGAGATCGAGTTGAGTACTTACTCCGTCCTCTTACGGGTCCGAGGCTTAAGCAATTAATGAAGCAGGTTGAGGATGCTGAGGAACAAGAGTTTAATGTAAAGCAAGTAAGCCGTGGATTATTGCATGGTGAACTTAAGAATCTAAGAATGAAATTAGAATCAATGACTGAGATAAATACCTATAAGCTCTTTATAAGACTATTTGAAGATGAGAAGTTTTTCAGAAGATTATCTGGTAATACGAATAATACTTTATCTGCAGAATTGCTGGAATACACAGCTGACTACTTAAATAGCAACAGGATGTATTACGAAGATATAGCGCCATATATTTACCTTAAGGGTATGTTGGAGGGTACATTGCATATTGCTGACATCCGACATGTGGTGATAGATGAGGCGCAAGACTATTCATATTTGCAGTATCAAATTATTAAGAGACTGTTTAAATATGCTTCTTTTACTATTTTGGGCGACGTAAATCAAGCCATAAACAGCTACACGCACACTGCAGATTATACTACAGTTTCAGAAATATTCTCTGAATACGGTGCAAATATCATGAAGCTAGAGAAGAGCTACCGGTCAACAAGAGAGATTTGGCAGCTATCAGAGCATGTGCTTTCCAGCTCAAGTAATAAGCAGCCTATCAATCGTAGTGGTGAGAAACCCTTACTTGTTGATACAGAGAATAATGATAAAATGAAAAAATATGTACATCAGAAACTTCACGAGCTTTCAGAACAGGGTATGAAATCAATAGCTGTAATATGCAAAACAGCAAAGCAATGTGAAGATTTGCATCATAACCTTAAAAAAGACTTAAAGTTTATAAATTTAATTACCTCAGAAAGCTCACGTTTGACTTCTGGTACTTGTATCATTCCCTGCTACCTAGCCAAGGGTTTAGAGTTTGATGCTGTCATCATATATGACGCAAGTAGAGACAGCTATGAGGGAGAAGAACTAAGGAAGCTAATGTACACCATGTGTACAAGAGCTTTGCATAAGCTGATTATACTTTATAGGGGAGCGGTTACGCATCTTTTGGAAAATGCTACTGAAGATTTAGTTGAATATAAGAGGTATTAAGTATAAGCAATTTCAAAGCTTGAATTAGAATTTTATAAGCCCTCCACGAATATGAATGATAAAGAGAGTATAATAATTCATATTCGTGGAGGGATATTTGTGAAAACCAAAATTATAGTATTAAGTAGAAAAAAAATAATGTTTTGTTTGGTACTATTCATATTAACAGCTATATTTATTATGTCTTTGCAAATGATAAGCATTAATACAATGAACTATTATGATCCCATATATAAAGGTGAGGCAGATGAAAAAGAAATAGCCTTCGCCTGTAATGTAGTATGGGGGAATGAATATTTGCCGCAGATTTTACAAATTCTTAAGGACAATGATATAAAAATTACATTTTTTATCGGTGGGGATTGGGCAACTAAAAATCCAGAGGACTTAAAAGCAATTTATCAAGCTGGTCATGAATTGGGAAACCACGGTGAAAATCATAAAAAACAAAGCCAACTTAACATAGAACAAAACAAAAGGGAAATACTAAAGGCAGAAGAATCCATAAAAAATGTAACAGGCGTAAAAACTACACTATTTGCTCCACCATATGGAGATATCAATAAAACTGTAGTTGATGCAGCTGAAGGTCTTGGCTATAAGGTGATTATGTGGAGTATTGATACAATAGATTGGAATACAAAGGATTACATTGAAATAGTTAGAAGAGTAGAAAGTAAACAACATAGTGGTGCCATTGTATTAATGCATCCTACTGAGGTTACGGTAAAAGCACTGCCTGAATTAATAAAGGTTTTAGGAGATAAAGGTTATAAAATCGGCGGCGTAAGTGAAGTATTGAACTAAAAATATTTGTAAATATGTACTATTTGATTTATAATTTAATTTATATGTTTTGCGCTAAGCATTTTACATTAAATCAGAATGTGCAAAATCGCTATTTGGAGGAATATAATGTATCTAAAACATCAGATGAAAAACGGAATTAGAATCGTGACAGAAGAAATACCATACATAAATTCAGTATCAGTTGGCATTTGGGTTAGAGTTGGATCAAGAAATGAAGATATTCATAACAATGGGGTATCTCACTTTATTGAACACATGTTGTTTAAAGGCACAGAAAAACGCAATGCAAAAGAAATTGCGAACAGTATAGATAAAATTGGCGGCCAATTAAATGCTTTTACTGCGAAGGAAAGCACATGCTATTATGCAAAAGTACTGGATAGTCATTTTGACATAGCTTTAGATGTATTATCTGATATGTTTTTAAATTCAACCTTTGTTAAGGAAGAAATTGAAAAAGAAAAAGGCGTCATTATGGAAGAAATCAATATGTATGAGGACTCTCCTGAGGACTTGGTACATGATTTATTTTCTCAGGGCGTATGGTCAGGCAATCCTTTAGGAATGTCTATTTTAGGCACAGAGGAATCGCTTAATATATTAAATAGAGACAGCATAATTGACTACTACCAATCAAACTACACACCTGAGAATATTGTTATCTCAGTTGTCGGCAATATAAAGCATGGAGAAGTAGTTGAGAAGGTTGAAAAGCAATTTGGAAATATACCTTCTTCATCTAAGAAGATTGCGCTAATAGAGAAGCCTTCATTTGATCCAATAAGAATCACCAGAAGTAAAAAAACTGAGCAAGTGCATTTATGTATAGGCTTTGAAGGTGTAGAAACGGACAATGAATCCTTTTATCCTTTGCTTACTATGAATAATATATTTGGCGGAGCTATGAGCTCCAGGCTATTCCAAAATATCAGAGAGGATAAAGGGCTGGCTTATTCAGTATTCTCCTATCCTTCTTCCTATCAGGATTGTGGCTTGTATTCAATATATGCAGGCATGAAAACATCACAATTAAAAACAGTTACACATCTCATAATGGATGAAATCCATGAGATTATGGGAAAAGGACTTACCGAGGAAGAGCTATATGACTCAAAAGAGCAAATGAAAGGCAGTTATACTCTTGGATTAGAGAGTACAAGCGGCAGAATGATTTCAATCGGTAAATCAGAGCTAATGCATGATAGGATATATTCACCTGCAGAAGTTCTAGAGAAAATCGATAAAGTAGATATGGAAAGCGTAAATAAAGCCATCAGAACTGTTTTTGACTTAAACAGAATGGGTGGAGCTGTGATAGGTGCTTTTGACAACAAGGTAGACTTAAAGGATATATTAAAGTAGTTTAAAATATAATGCCCGGGGACTCCCTCGGGCTCTTATTTTAGGAGGGAGACTTACGATGGATATTGAAGTTAAGGTAAAATTAGTTCGAGAGATAGAGGGACAGGCTGATATAATCCCATCCTATGCGACTTCTGGTTCTGCAGGTATGGATTTAAGAGCATGTATTGAAGAACCGATTGTAATGGAAGCAGGGCAAATTGTTAAAATACCTACGGGTATAGCAATACAAATATCAGATAGATATGTAGGAGGCTTTGTATTTCCAAGAAGCGGTTTATCCAGCAAATATGGAATTTCTCTTATTAATTGTGTCGGAGTGATAGATTCTGATTACACCGGAGAAATCATTTGCCCTGTAGTAAATCACGGAGACAAGTTGTTTACTGTAAACCCTGGAGACAGAATAGCACAATTGGTATTTATGCCGGTGTGCAATGCAACTCTGGTACAGACGGATGATTTGCAGGAGACTCAAAGGGGCAGCGGAGGCTTCGGATCTACAGGATTAAAATAGTTATCATATGAATGTAATATTTGTCCCAAATCAGCATATATATTAAAGAAATTATATGATGTAATAGGGGTGAGGATATGAGATTCAGCAAATTAAGCGGCAAGGAAATAGTTTCCCTTCCTGCCTGCGAGAGATTAGGTTTTTTGGGAGACTGCGATTTGACGATAGACGAGGAAACAGGGCACATCAAATCCTTGATTGTTCCGGAAAATAAAAATCAATTATCCTTTTTTATTGACAGAAGATATTTAGAAATCCCATGGGAAAGAGTACGAAAAATAGGAAATGATATGATCATAATAGATTTCGCAGATATATTAAAATAATGTAGAAGGTTGATGATTAACTTAATCATCAACCTTTTCTATATGTTTGCACGGAACATATCTATGTATGGAGGGATTATCATGGTACAAACACCTATATGAAAAAAAAAACATAGTATATATAATAGTTTAGAAAGTGGAGGAGATGCTATGCTTTGCAAGGTCGACGGCGTTGAAAGCTATCAAACCATGAACTTCCTGATATTAGGCGGAGACGAAAGACTGGTTGAACTTGCTAATATTTTCTTGGAGAGGGGTCTTAAGGTATTTACCTATGGCATGGACAAAGCAGCAAATTGTCTGGCTGAAAACATTGTGAGCCTGGATGAAGCTGTTTCCAAGTCTGACGTCATCGTCGGTCCAATACCCTTTTCAAAAGAAGGTAAGACGGTAAATTCAAATTATTCCAATGAGCCTATAGTAATGGATGACTTATTTAGCAAAATTACACCTGAGAAGAAGCTTTATTTCGGTGCATTAAATAAGGTCTCCAGGGATTTGGCAGAAAAATATAACCTTAATTACGATGATTATCATAAGGATGAGAGCTATCAAATACTCAATACTATTCCGACAGCAGAAGGTGCTATTGCTCTAATGGTTAGTGAAACAGATAGAACTGTTTTCGCCAGCAATGTGCTTATACTTGGATATGGTAGAATTGGGAAGCTATTATCTGAATATGCCAAGGCTATGGGTGCTAAGGTATATGTTGAAGCAAGAAAGGACGAAGACCTAACTTGGATAAAATCAAAGGGAATGAATGAGATACATCTAGATAATCTGCTGGACTATATTGGAAATATGGATATCATAGTAAATACTGTACCAGCAATGCTTCTTGATGAAAGAGAATTAGAGTTAGTTAAAAAGAATGTATTAATACTTGATTTAGCATCACTTCCTGGCGGTGTGAATCATGCCTATGCGAAACAAATTGGGATAAAGAGTATTCATGCTCTTGGAATACCTGGAAAAATCGCTGCGAGATCAGCGGCAGAATATATTTTTGATACAATAATAAAGAAATTGAAAGGTATCTGAAAGGGTGAATTTTTATGAATTTAAGCGGAGTTAGAATAGGACTTGCACTTACAGGATCATTCTGTACTTTTGAGAAAACTTATCAAGAGGTTGAGAAGTTAGTAAATACAGGTGCTAAAGTAACACCTATTTTTTCCTTTAACGCAGCAAGTATCGATAGCAGATTTGGAAAAGCAGAAGATTGGGTAAATAAATTTGAAGCACTTACCGGCAACAAGTCTATCATGACAATACCGGAAGCAGAACCAATCGGCCCAAAGAACATGTTCGATATTTTGTTATTAGCACCATGTACAGAGAATGTTACTTTGATACAAAATAAAATCATTTTGTATCAAAGCAAAAGAGTATTTCTTTAAGGGTTTTATTTGAAGATAAAGTGACTTGCTTCACACAAGTATCTATTAGTGCTTTAATTTCATTTTTATCATCGCTTACAAGAATTTGTGTTACCTTATCCCTATAGTTTTGTGGTGTAGATTTTGCAAAATGATTGCTTTCATCAACATCTGATAAGTTTGCAATTGTACTGCGAATCTCCTTTTGCCTATTCTCCAAATCCTTTATTTTGGTCAGAATGACTTCGTTTGTATCCAGTGCTTTGATATCCAACAACATTACATATTTATCCATCAATGTCTGAAGCTTTTCAGACTCTTTTCTTAGTAACATGATATTATTCTTTTCACTAACAGAATCAAGCCGTGATAAAAGCGAACTGAATTTAGTTAGTATTATTTCATCATTTAAGGATTCCTTTAATTGTTCCAATAGAGTATTTTCAATATGATCGGCATTACAGATCCCCCTGCAGCCTTTGCACCTGTAGTATCTGTAAGTTTTAGAAGCAGTATTTGAAGTGAAGCTATACATGAATTTATCGCAGTTGGGACACTGTATTTTTCCTGAGAGCAGGAAATTCAGCTTTTTGTTCTTAGATGGTCTTTTTTTCTTATGAATTTCTCTAAGAGCTTGGGCAGTATTCCAGGTAGTAGTATCAATAATAGGAATATGGGATCCCTCAGTTTTGTATTCTTCTGCAAGTCCAACTTTGTGCCTGTTAATTGCGATATAAACCGGGTTGCTTAATATCACAGCAATACTTCCTTTCGTAAAGCTGTTATTCCTTTTTGTTCTAAAGCCAAGAGAATTCAGTTGATTTGCAATTTGGGACATGCTCATCTGCTTAATAGTATATAGGTTATAAATCATTTTAATTAACTCTGCCTCATCAGGGTTGACTAAAAGCTGTTTGTTGCTGTTATCATAACCAAGGACTGTACCAGTTTTACCACCTTTTCTAGCGAATTCAGTTAACCCTAGATTTACATTATCTATAATAGTGTTTCTTTCAAATTCTGCAATAGAACCAAGCAATTGCAATGTCATTTTACCAACTGCAGTAGAGGTATCGAATTTTTCTGAATAGCTGCTAAATACAATTCCTAATTTATCAAACTCTTCTAACATCAATAATAGATCCTTTAGACGCCTTGAAAGCCGGGAGATTTTCCAAACCAATACTAAATTGATGCAGCCGTTTCTAGCATCTGTCAACATTCTAATTAGTTCCGGACGGTTTTTAGTATCTTTACCTGATATACCTAAATCCTTGTAAATATCATATACTTCCATATTATATAGCTTGCAATATTGAGTTAGGGTTTCTATCTGAGCCGAGACAGATTGTCCTTCAGTGGCTTGCTCTTCAGTGCTCACTCTAATATAAAGTGCAGCTCTATATTTGCAATTCACTGTATTACCCCCTTGATATTAACTCTAATATTAAATATATTAAAGGGGGACACATTATATCAATCAAAGAAAATGTTTAGCACAAAACTTATACACTCATACACTGAGGAATTACGAATATGCGTCATGATAGGCAGATACTTTACATAATAATAATTATGGTTAGTTTGTGAAAGTAAAGGAGGTTGACATGAATATAATTGAATCATTTTTACAGCAATATACTAAGGAATATGATTATTTTTATGAACTGGCAAAGAAAGTAGCGAATATATGTGAAACCTTACTGCAAAGAAATGGTCTTCACGCAGTAGTCACCTATAGAGCCAAGCGACCAGACAGCCTTAAGGAAAAGCTAATAAAAAGAAATGAAACTAAGAACTATGAGAATATAGAACAAATATATCAAGATATTGCTGATTTAGCTGGTGTAAGAATCGCAAATTACTTCCCTGGAGATAGAGAAGAGATTGCCAGGCTTATCCAAGCGGAATTTGTTACAGAAAGAACGAAATACTTCCCAAATCCTGAAAATGCACAGCCTTTCACACTAGATTATAAAAGAAGATTTGCAGGCTATGATGCAATTCACTTTAGAATTCGAATAAAAAATGTAAGACTTGAAGACAGCAAAAAAAGATTTTCTCAGTCTTTGGTAGAAATACAAATCGCTTCAGCATTAATGCATGCATGGGCAGAGGTAGAGCATGATTTGGCATACAAGCCAAAGGTAGGCAGTCTTTCAGAAGAAGAGCATAGAATTTTAGATGAGTTAAATGGGTTGGTGCTTTCAGGAGAAATTGCTTTGGAAAGGCTTCAAAAAGCTTTCAATCAAAGGATTTCCAAGATTCAACACAGCTTTAACAATCATTTTGAGCTGGCATCATTGATCAGAGAAAAGATTAAAATGGATTTACCCTATAACACATATATGGGCAGGGCTGACATCCTTCATAGCTTTTTACAAAAGATAAGTATGGACAAACCAAGTGATATTGGTAAATACATAGAAGATGCCGGAAAAATCAAACAGTCAAGAACCATTGTAAGAAAAATGGTTGATCTGATACTGGAAGACTTCCCTGAGTATTATAACAGCTACATAGAGGCTAAATATGAGGTGTTTGGCATAACAACGCATCTGGCTGAGGAATCCTTATCCTTTCTGCAGAGGGAGGATTCAAGGCTTAATGAGTTTGTAGAGCTGTGGGGTCAGCTGCAAAAGGAAGCAAAAAAGCTATATGCAGAAAAGCAAATAATAGAATGCGAAGTTGGCAAAATTATAGATATATACGAATGTCGTATCATAAAAATGATGCATTTCCTTGGTGCAAATAGTGAGCAGATGGAAGAGTTAAGATATCTATACAATGTAAGGGATAATGTATTGTTTGCAGCAGAATTGCCTGAGGAGGAAATACTAATAAAAGCATGCAGCAATTTGAAAAAGCTTATAAAGGCAGTGAATGGTGGATTTTGTTAAAATATAAAAACATTGACAAGTATAATTTAGAATAATAAACTAAGTAAGTTAAAATATATAGATTTTACACTTATTAGATATGCTGCTTAACTGGGGTAACACACAAAATCAGTATAAAGCGATTTTGTACTAATAAAGTGTAAACGGAAGATGGTTATTGTTATATTTTTTTAATTTTGCAGAAGAGGTGTTATTATGGGAATAAGCTGGTTAGAATGGTTAGGATATTTGTCATCTATTATTGTTGCAATATCCTTGCTAATGAGCTCAATTATTAAGCTCAGGTGGTACAATCTTTTAGGATCAATTTTGTTTGCAGTATATGGATATATGATTCATGCTGCACCGGTAGCAGCAATAAATACGATTGTAGTATTTATCAATATTTATTATCTATATAAAATTTACACTGAGAAGGAATATTTCAAGCTGATTGAAATAAATGAAGAGAACAATTACATAAAAGGCTTCTTTGACTTCTACAAAAATGATATTACAAAGTATTTTCCTGATTTTAAGTTCACCTTAGAAGGAACATCCACATGTTTTTTTATCCTTCGAAATATGGTACCCGCAGGTATCTTTGTGGCTTCGGAGGATGATGAAGAATCTTTATTGATTAATTTAGATTTTGTCATGCCGGAATATAGAGATTTCAAAATAGGCAAATATGTATTTGAAGATAATGAAAAGTATTTTAAAGAGAAGGGATATAAAAAGCTATACTGTAATGCTTCGAATAATGAGCAAAGTGCATACTTGAAAAAAATGGGCTTTAAAAAAATAAGTCAAAACGGCAAAGATTTAATGGTAAGATATATAGGTAGATAAGGGTGTTTTGTATTAAAGTAATATTCTCTACAGGTAATACAATTGCAAAAATGGCATCTGCTGTCACAGACACACCAGTGCTTATGGCAGCAAAATCACATATTAGAAATCAGAGACCTGTAGTAATAGGAATCTCAACAAATGATGGATTAGGAATGAACGCCAAAAACTTAGGCATTCTTTTAAATTCCAAATATTATTACTTTATACCCTTTGGACAGGATAATCCAATTGATAAGAAAAATTCATTGGTAGCTAAGCTGGAATATACAATTCCAACAATAGAGGAAGCTCTTGAGGGTAAGCAGCTTCAGCCAATGATCATTCAATACTAAGATTCATCTTATCAAAATGAATGAAGGAAAATGTTTTGCGCATTCTGATTTATTGCAAAATGTTTCGTGCAAAACATATAGGAGGTTATTATGAAAATACTTGTACAAAAATTCGGGGGTACCTCCGTAGCTACACAAGAAAGAAGAGAAATGATAGTTGATAAGGTGGAGACAGCTCTAAATAACGGATTTTTCCCTGTTGTTGTTGTTTCAGCAATCGGTCGGAATGGTGATCCTTATGCGACAGATACCTTGATTAATATCGCAAAAGCTGTAGGCTTTGAGACAGACCCAAGAGAAATGGATTTACTAATGGCTTGCGGTGAAATCATATCTAGTGTAGTCATGGTAAACACACTAAAAAAGAGAGGGCATGAAAGTGTAGCACTGACAGGTGCTCAAGCTGGAATAATTACAGACGATAATTTTGGCGATGCCGAGGTGCTTCGAGTAGATACTCAATATATCCAAAAATATATTGATAAAAATATTATTCCTGTTATTACTGGTTTTCAGGGGGCAAATGAACGAGGAGAGATAACAACTCTGGGTAGAGGCGGCAGTGACGTAAGCGGATCAATCATCGGCGAAGCCTTAAATGCTGAAGCTGTGGAGATTTACACTGATGTAGAGGGTGTTATGACTGCTGATCCAAGGATTGTTCCTGACGCAAGGGTAATGAATACAATTTTTTATAATGAAGTATTTCAAATGGCGGAATACGGATCAAATGTAATTCACCCTAGAGCAGTTGAGGTCGCAATGAGAAGCAATATTCCTCTGATTATCAAAAATACCATGAGTAATTCTGAGGGAACCTTGATAACCAACTATGATAGAAGCAGGAAATACAAGGAAGACAAGAAAGATAGAATTATCACTGCGGTGGCTCAGATCGGCAAAAGAGCTCAGGTAAGGATATTCTTCAATGGCACTGCAGGGGAATATGAGGATGACAATTATTTGTTTGACATGATTGCAAATAATAAAATTAGTTTAGATATGATCAATGTTTATCCCGACTCAAAAGTATTTATCATAGATGAAAGTCAATTGTCCAAGTTAATAACGTTATTAGAAAGCAAAAAAATGAGCTATGAATATAAACGAAATTGCAGCAAGGTGACTATTATTGGCAACAAGATGCGTGGTGTTCCTGGAGTTATGGCAAAGGTTATAAGGGCATTATCAAAATATAAGATTGAGATACTGCAAACCTCTGACTCCCATACAACCATTTCTTGTCTAATCGACAGTGAGTATGTCAATCAGGCAGTAAATGCACTGCATCAAGAATTTGAATTGGGCAAGGTAGCTGATAGGTAAGTAAAGCACGTAGAAATACGTGCTTTTTTTTATTAATAATTTTGCTATATATTCAAATAATATATTTATATTCAAAAACTAGCTACATAGGAGCGTGATACCTTGAACATATACGATAATAACTTTAAAATGCTTGATCCTGAAGTTAATCCGAATCAGCAGGGCGTAGATAAGCCAACGGAATCAATTAAAGAGTTAGGTGTAGATAAAGTACCTCAATTCAAAAGCAACATACACTGTATACCCATTATTGGGCAAATTGAAGGGCATATATTACTGCCGCCACAAAATAAAGCTACTAAATACGAGCATATCATTCCACAA
Source organism: Clostridia bacterium (assembly GCA_029239905.1). GTDB lineage: Bacteria > Bacillota > Clostridia > Lutisporales > Lutisporaceae > GWB2-37-7. The sequence continues at coordinate 156 of JARBUB010000009.1, read as the reverse complement.
ATACTCTCAGTGGAAGAAAGCCCGGAAATTGAAGGCTTGCTGCTTATTCTCAACACTGTTGGTGGAGATGTAGAAGCTGGTCTGGCAATATCAGAGCTAATATCAAGTATGAAAAAACCATCGGTTTCATTGGTTTTGGGTGGAGGACACAGTATA
>JARBUB010000167.1 GCA_029239905.1 Clostridia bacterium | reverse complement strand
AATAAAATTTCTAAGGAAGCTGTTCGACCTATTAATAGGGAAGAGATATCTATTAAACAGGGTAAGCTTACAGTAATTGAAGGTCTGCTGCAAAGCATTATGTCAAGCGGTGATGGGATCAGTAATTTAGAAAACAAGGTCAAAGACTATATAGACAATGGGCTTAAAATAAAGCGATCAATTGAAATGCTGGAAGAAAGCCTTAAGCAGAACTTGGCTGAAGAGTCCTATGAAAAAGAGAAGCTAGATGGATTACTGATGCAGCAAAAGCTTCATACATCAGCACTCTTGGCTAAAACCTTGGCTGCGGGTGAAAAATGTCCGGTTTGCGGATCCTTAGAGCATCCAGAGCCGGCTATTGATATGATGGACGAGGAAAGCAAGGATATAGAACAAAGGCAAAATGAATTGAAGAACATAATTACAGCAAAACAACAGAATATAAGAGAGCTTGAGCATGAGCTCATTAAGCTTAAGCAGCAGTATAGCTCTTTGGTGCAGATAACAGATCAGGCCAATATTGAGCTTCAAAGCAAACAAGAGGAATATCAAAAGCATATAAAGCTTTTGCCTTCTGCTTTAAAGGGTATGGAGCAAGAAGAAATAAAAGATTACATAAGAATTGAAAAAGCGACATTAGAGAAAGCTGCACTTGAATACTCTAAATGGGAAGAAGAACTGCAACAACTGAATGAATCAATAAAAAAACAAGAAAGCGCTATGTCTGAAATTAAGATTCAGGAAGGTAGATATGCCGCTTTACTTGATAATACAAGGATGTCCTTAGTACAAGAACAAGGTCACTTAGAGGAGTACAAGAGATCATTTGCTGAGGCATCAGCTATGCATCAGCAAATGAAGCAGAAGCTAGGGATAAACAGTTTTTTGCAAGAGGCCGATATCATCATCCAAAAGGATGAAAAGGCCCAAGTCTTGACAGCGGCTATGAAAGAAAAGCGCAGCAAATACGATGCTTCAACAATGGAATATCAGATGCTTCTAGAGAAGATAAATGGGATAAGTGAACTATTAAATGAAAAGAGATCAGAGGGTATCAAGCTGAAGGAACAGAAGGAAGAGAAGAATAAAAAGATCACCAGTATAATAGGTGAAAAAAGTCTGCAGCTTGAGCAGGAAACGGCTGCAAAAGAAATGACTTCCTTAGATAACGTTTACAAGAGTGCATTGGAGGAATTAAACGATGTAAATAGTTCCTTGGAAGAAATGCAGAGACGTAAGGCGGGTCTTCAAAGCAGCTTTGAGCACTATAAGCAAAAGATGGAAACTGATAGCAAGATACTGCAAGAAGCTCTTATAAGCAAAGGCTTTGCAGATGAATTGCAGGTCGAGGAATGCATGTTAGAGGATGACAAGCTCAAGCAGTACCTTGATGAAATTGCTAAGTATAAAAGAGAAAAGAGCAGTATGGAAGATAGACTTCAAAGTATCAGGTCACAGCTTGGGGGTCAGATACTGGAGGAGTCACAATGGCAGCTGCTTTGTAAAGAATATGAAAATGTAAAGCTTGAATCAGAAGACAGCATTTCAAAGCTTGAAGCAGCGAGGAACAATTATAAGCAAATAAAAGAAAGCTTTGAGAAGTGGATAAAGCTTCAGACAGAACAAAAGGGTATCAGCAAGAATAAAGATATGCTGGAGCAAATACAAAAACTGCTGAAGGGAAATGGTTTCATCGAGTTTATATCAGAGGAACGCATGAGATATATTGCAAGGGAAGCCTCTGAAACCCTGGGAGACCTGACTAAATTTAGATACTCTATAGAGTTGGATTCGGAAAACGGTTTTGTAATCAGAGACAATGCCAATGGAGGAGTACTTCGAAGCGTTGCTTCCTTATCTGGAGGAGAAACCTTCCTGACCTCACTCTCCTTAGCACTTGCTTTATCGTCACAGCTGCAGCTGAAGGGCCAGAGCCCCTTGGAGTTCTTCTTCCTAGATGAAGGCTTTGGCACCTTAGATAACACATTGCTGGATACAGTGATAGATTCCTTAGAAAGATTAAGCAGCAGCAAGCGGGTAATAGGACTTATAAGTCATGTTCCTGAAATGAAAAGCCGCATTAATAGACGCTTGATCGTGGAAGCCCCAAATAGAGAGGGTAAGGGAAGCCGGATCGGAATAGAAAAGGCTTAGGAGAAATATCAAAGTTTGTATTTATATGACATTTCCCGGGAAATGTTAACGGAATAGTGGAAATAATGTCGAGATGAGAAAAAGCACTCAACACTTTACTTAAGGAGTAACTTTTTGGAGAAAAGCTTCACCTACCCCAGAGGATTGCTTCTGAAGAAGTTTACTTTGTCTTGCTCCAGAGCTACAGCTCACAAAGCAAACTTCTGATGCTGCTGAAGCTGTCGGAAGAAAATTCATTCCTTAAGTCAAAGAATATATTCCTAAATTAATAAAAATACGACCGATGGCTCGGGATAAAGCCGATAAAAACTGTGGCTTTAATAATAAGTACAGACACTTAAATAAAATATAATTGCCAACAGCAAATTAGTTTGGTAGAATAAAAGCAATAGTAATATAACTTGTATAGGCTTGATAATATGGTTCAAGCGTTTCTACGGGACAGCCACTAACTGTCCGTCTACAGGTTCGTTATATAAATGTATGATATACATTCATTTAATAACACCCTGTAGGAATAGGGTGTTATTTTTATGTTCATAATAGCTATCTGCACCTAGAGCTTCTGAAAGACTTTATTCAATTTTTCCCCCACATATAAAAATTGAATGTAGGAAGCCCTAGGTTTTTTTTATGCTTGTGGTCATTTTGACTTTTATATGCAGATGTAATAGAATGGAAAATGAGACAAAATTTATGGAGGTGTCATCTATGGAAAAAGGGTTTGAGGAAAAATTACAGCATTTTCAGGAGCTGGTACATAAGATAAAATATTATAATGAAGCTTTGAGCGTTATATTTTGGGACCTAAGAACAGGAGCTCCTAAAAAAGGAGTCCCAAGTCGAGCAAAGGTAATAGGCATGCTTTCTACAGAGTCATTTAAACTATCAACATCTGAGGAAATGGAAGATTGCTTACATTACTTTGAACAAGAAGAGAATAACTCAAAGCTAGATCATATATATAAGGCAGTGGTAAAGGAATGCAGAAAAGAATACGACAGATCCAAAAAGATTCCCGAGGCCATGTACAAGGAATATGTGATACTTACCTCAGAGGCAGAGTCTATATGGGAAGAAGCAAAGAACACAGATAATTTTCTTATGTTCAGCCCATACTTAGAGAAGATTGTGGATTTCAATATAAAATTTATAGACCTATGGGGATATAAGGATAATAAATATAATACACTGCTTGATTATTATGAGCCAGGCATGACTGTGGAAAAGCTGGATAGGATATTTGAACAGCTTAGAGAAAGAATCGTTCCCCTTGTTCAAAATATAAAGAATTCACCATATCAGCCAGATGACTCAATGTTCTTTAAGAATTGCTTCGATACAGCAAGACAGGAAGAATTCAGTTTAATGATATTGGATAAGATGGGTTACAGCTTCGATGCAGGCAGATTGGATGTAAGTGAACACCCTTTTACAATTGGTATGTGCCCTGGAGACGTTCGAATAACTACACACTATTATCAGGATAATTTCATCAGTGCATTGTTTAGCTCAATACATGAAGGCGGTCATGCTCTTTATGAGCAAAATATAAGTACCGAGCTAGAAGATACGCCCGTTGGTACAGCAAGCTCTATGGGAATTCATGAATCTCAGTCCAGACTTTGGGAAAACATTATAGGCAGAAGCAGAAGTTTCTGGAGCTGCTATATTGAGGATCTTCATAAGATATTCCCTGAAGAGTTTAAGGGTGTGAGTCTTGAGGATTTCTATAAAGCGATTAATAAGGTAGCGCCATCTTTAATCAGAACTGATGCAGATGAAGTTACATACAACCTTCACGTAATGATAAGATATGAGATTGAAAAAGCCCTGATAAACAAGGAAATTAAGGTGGCGGATCTGCCAGAGATTTGGAAAGAAAAGATGAAGGAATATCTTGGAATTGAGCCAAACAATGACAGGGAAGGCGTATTGCAGGATGTTCATTGGTCCGGTGGCAGCTTTGGCTACTTCCCATCCTATACTCTTGGAAATATATACAGCGCACAGATATATAACGCAATTAGAAAGCAATTTAACAACCTTGATGAGATGATCAAAAATGGTGAACTGACAAAGATAAAGGATTGGCTTGGGGAGAACATTCATAAGCATGGAAAGCTGCTTACCCCTGCTGAAATACTAAAGTCAGTAACGGGGGAAGAGATTAACTCCGGTTACTTAATAGACTATTTAGAGAGTAAATATAAAGAGATATATAAGTTATAAATGTAGGGGCACACCTATGTGTGTGCCCTCATAATTTTTGGAGGTCTTATAAATGGTAAATACCTTATCCATAGTCTTTATGGCAATTTCACTGCTGATATGTTTTCTGCTCCCCATTTCACTTACCATATATTTTTATAGGAAATATAAAATTAGCCTTATTGCAGTTTTACTAGGTGCGATTGTATTCTTAGTGTCTCAAGTAGCTATAAGAATACCCTTGCTAGCAATCTTCGGTAAGCAGCAGTGGTATATTGAAATGACTGCAAATATTTATGTGCTTGCATTATTCCTAGCTCTCACGGCTGGGATATTTGAAGAGGTTGGCAGATATATTGTCATGAAGCTTCTCATGAAGAAAAGCTTAAGCTTCAAAAATGGCATAGCCTTTGGTATTGGACATGGGGGTATTGAAGCTATCATAATAGTGGGATTGACCTTGCTAAACTATATAGTTATAAGTGCTATGATCAACTCTGGATTGTTTGACAATGCCATAGCGGCGACCCTACCTCCAGAAATAGCGGCAAAAATTAAATCAACTCTAATAGATACACCTACGATCAACTTTTTGGCAGGCGGCTTTGAACGCACCATGACCATGATAATACAGATTGCTTTTTCAATTTTGGTGCTTTACTCTGTAAAATTCAAAAAACCTATATACCTGCTTTATGCGATTTTACTGCATGCAGTTGTAGACGCACCCACAGTCGTGCTAGTCGATATGGGCTTGAATGTGTGGGTTATAGAAATATTTGTAGCAGCATGCGCTGCGGTTGGACTGATTTATATTATCAAGTCGAAGAGCAAATTTGCAAAGACGGAAGAAGTCCAAGCAGAAGAGTAGCTAATAGGCTTTATTTGAAAATCTTACTTGTATGAACTTAATAAGTATCATGGCGATTAAAAACATGGAGAGCGCTCCAAAAAGTGGATAGAAAAAGGACACAAGCCTTTTGAAATCAACAAAAGCCATAGGAATACTAGCAATAACTATGAATAAGCTGGTGGTATTATATATCGCCGGCTTATTTTTTGCGATTCTCTTGGCGAGACTAAAGACATTTGCTATAGAGGTAGTGCATATTTCAAACCAAATGCACAATATGACGGCATACTTTATGTAGATACCGTGCATAGCTGATATGTATAATACAGGAATGGAGAGCTTTAAGATTGCCGGCATGTATAATATTAAGCAGATGTTTAAAGCAAGAGAGAGTGCCATTAAGCCAAAGCCGCCGATAAAGGCACCTTTCCTTAATGTCTTAAGTCCGGTTATATCCTGTGAAAAGGCAGTAAGGACACCCACTGCCAATACTAAGTTATATGAACAATAAAATATCAGAGAAAATACTGGCTTAAATATATTGCCGGAATATATGTTTTTGGCATTCTGAAAAAAGTCTGCTGTATTGCTACTAAACATAGTTTTAAACATGACAAATAATATTACGCTTATCAGAAGTGGAACGATAATGGAATTGACCTTTAGAATGCCATCTACGGACTTAAGAACAACAAGCAGTGTAATGACGGCAATAGTAATTATTCCTGCCATCCTGCCTAAACCAAGACTCTCTTCAAAAAGAGCACCACTTCCTGAAAACATTATTGAGGCGCCGAAAAAAAGAAACGTTGTAATGATGCAGTCATAGATCAGGCTTAACCTAGGACCACATATTTTGATAATAAAGCTGTTATAATCATAGGTTTTGTAATGCTTAGCTAAGAAGAAAATTGCATAGCCGCAAATAGAAAACAATAACCCGGAGAGTAAAATCAGAAATGAACCAATACTTCCGTATTTCGTAAAGAACTGCATGATTTCTTGTCCGGAGGCAAAGCCAGCGCCGATCACTGTTCCTATATAGGCAGCCCCTATTTGCCAGCTTAAACTTCTTTTCTTTTTCATATCAAATTTCTCCTTAAATGTTTATATACAGATATATATTAGAAGTAAGGATGAAATATGATGTAGTGGGCAGGACGAATCTTATAGAAGACTAGTTCAGTTT
>JARBUB010000166.1 GCA_029239905.1 Clostridia bacterium | reverse complement strand
CTCATAGTTGCTTCAACAGAAAAAGAAGATACACAGTTTAAGAAAAATATTGCTTTGCAAAACAGTTTAGGAATACCTTCAATATATTTATCACCAAAAGAAGCAAAGAAAATTATTCCTCATATGGATGAGAGCAAGATTATCAGTGCTACCTATTGTTCAAAAGATGGACACCTAAACCCATTCCATGCTACACAAGCATATGCAGATGCAGCAGCTAGATTGGGTGTTAAGTTTATGAAATATACTACCGTAACGGATGTAAAGGTAGAGAATGGAAAGGTTATAGGGGTACAGACTGATAAGGGCTTTATATCCACTCCAGTGGTAGTTAATGCTGCAGGCGGATATTCTAAGCAAATAGGAGATATGGCAGGGGTAGATATTCCTGTATTTGCAGAAAGACATCAGATACTTGTTACAGAGCCTGTAAATCCTATACAAGATCCTATGTTTATGTCATTTTCATTAAATATATACTGCCAGCAAACCCCTCATGGAAGCTTCATCATGGGTAGAGGCGATGCAAATGAGCCAAGAGACTTAAGAGTCACTTCAAGCTGGCATTTCCTTGAAGAAATGGCCAAGGACTGTTGTGAGTTACTGCCCCTTCTAAAGGACTTAAGGGTAGTCAGACAGTGGGCTGGACTCTATTGTATGTCTCCTGACAGACAGCCTATATATGGTAAAGCCAACAATGTGGAAGGATTCTATATGGCAACGGGCTACAGTGGCCACGGCTTTATGTTCGGACCAGTTACTGGCGTAGTTATTGCAGAAACAATTCTAGGTGAAAAGCACTCACTACCTATTGATAAATTAGGGTTGGATAGATTTGAGAAGGGTGAATTGTTATTCGAACCTTCTGTTGTCTAACTTAAAATGAAAAAAGGCTTTCTTTATAGAAACATTAAAATAAAGAAAGCTTTTTTTTGAAAGAGGATAAATCTTTTTTGCAATACATGCAGCAGTAAAATAATTAAGTTTGAATAGGTGTTTCTATGCATTATAATAGTAAATATAGAGATGTATTAAGGAGGTTGAATAGATGAAGGTTTTAAAAAGAAAGCCCGAGCTTTGCATTGCATGTCATGCATGCGAATCTGCCTGTTCTAATACTTGGTTTAAGGAAGATAATATAGAAAAGTCTTGCATAAAAATCAAGGAAGAAGAAAAAGGGAATGTGATTGTTTCATGTACTCAATGCGGTGAATGTATAAGTGTATGCCAAGTGGAAGCTATAACAAGAGATAAAAACGGTATCGTTAGAATAAATAAAAAGGCATGTGTTGGCTGCTTTATGTGTGTTGGCTTCTGTCCAGAGCTTGCCATGTTCATGAATGATGAATATATTGAACCATTCAAGTGTGTATCATGCGGTCAATGTGTTAAACAATGTCCTACTGGTGCAATATATATTGAAGAAGTATAACAATTTAGGGAGGTAAGATATATGAATATTGAAAAGCTAAAATCCGCTCATAAATTGTTAAGCGAATATAAATATGAGCTGGGTAAGCTAGAAAAAGGATATACAAACAGAACTCTATATATAAATGTAAGCGACAACACCATAAAAGAAAAGTCCGTAACTCAGCTGATGAAGGACAAGTTCATAGGCGGCAAAGGCTTTGGACTTTATTATCTTTGGAATGCAGTTACTCCTGAGACTAAGTGGAATGATCCCGAAAATGAGATTGTTATCGGCAGCGGCCCTATAGGCGGTATTACTCAATATCCTGGAGCTGGCAAGTCTCTTGTATGCAGCTTGTCACCACTTACAGGCATGCCTATGGATAGCAACGTTGGAGGTTATTTCGGACCACTTCTCAAGTTTTCAGGCTTTGATGCTCTTGAATTACAGGGTAAGGCTGACAAGGATGTAATCATATTTATCGATGGAAATAAGGGTACCATTACCATAGAAGAGGCTCCCGAGGAAGCTGCAGACAGCCATGTACTTGGTGAACAGCTTACTGAGATGTACGCTGAGAACGAAGAAGATAAGAGAAATATATCAGTTGTATCAGCAGGTTCCGCTGCAAATCATGCTTACATGGGACTTCTAAACTTTACCTTCTATGATGTGAGAAGAAAGCAAATAAGACTTAAGCAAGCTGGCAGGGGCGGCATCGGTACTGTTTTTAGAGATAAGCATATAAAAGCTCTAGTTGTAAGATTTGCAGGGGTAAAGGGCAACTTAAACAACCCCGATGATCAAGGTAAGATTAACAGAACAGGTATTAAGCTTCATAAGGAAATACATGATTATGATGCGCAGCAATGTAAAATGAGACAGGTAGGTACTGCAAACATAATTGAAGTTATGGATCAGTACGATTTACTACCAACTCATAACTATAAATTTGGGTCTCATCTTGATACTTTCAAAATATCATCTAAAGTATTTACGGGCATGATAACTCAAAATACTCCAGACGGCTGTTGGTATGGCTGCAGTTTATCCTGTGCCAAAGCGGTAGATCACTTTGAGTTGAAAACCGGTCCATACAAGGGGCAAAAGGTTATCGTTGATGGTCCTGAGTATGAAAATGCGGCAGGTTTAGGCTCCAACTGTGGTATATTTGATCCTCATGCAGTTTTAGAGCTTAACTTCTACTGTGATACTTATGCTATTGATACAATTTCATATGGTACTACCACTGCCTTTGTAATGGAGTGCTATGAAAATGGAATAATCAACAAGGAAATTACAGGAGGCTTAGAGCTTCATTTCGGCAACGCTGACGCTTCACTTGAAATGCTGCATCAAATGTCTAGAGGAGAAGGCTTCGGCAGACTTGTTGGATTAGGTATTAGAAACCTTAAGAGAATATTTGCTGAGCAGTACGGAGCAGACCCAGTATTCTTAAATGATATAGGTATGGAGCAAAAAGGTCTTGAATTCTCAGAATATATGCCAAAGGAATCTCTTGCACAACAAGGCGGCTATGGCCTAACAAATAAAGGACCACAGCACGACGAAGCATGGCTGATATTCATGGATATGGTAAACAATCAGATTCCAACCTTTGAAGACAAAGCAGAAGCATTACACTACTTCCCAATGTTTAGAACATGGTTTGGATTAAACGGTTTATGTAAGCTACCTTGGAACGACATTGTACCTGCAGGCAACAAGCATACTGACGAGCCAGCTAAAATTCCTGAGCATGTACAAAACTATGTTGATATCTTCAATGGTGTAACAGGAAACAACATTGATAAAGAGCAGCTTATTGTACAATCAGAGCGTGTTTATAACTTCCAAAGAATATTCAATATCAGAATGGGCTTTGGCAAAAGAATACATGATGCGATTCCATATAGAGCTATGGGACCTGTAACTGTTGAAGAGTATCTTTCAAGAGCAGAAAGATATGATGGTCAACTAAAGGAATTGGTAGGCTTTAATCCTGAAGGCAAGACAACAGAAGAAAAAATAGCCGCTATGAGAGCCTATAGAGAGGACCAATATCAGAAGCTGACAGACGCAGTTTATAAGAGAAGAGGCTGGACTATGGACGGAGTTCCAACTATTGAACATCTTAAATCAATAGGCATGGATTTACCTGAGGTTTTAGAGGTTGTCAAAAAACACCTTTAATTATAGTATAATATAATCCGTTTCATATAATTATAATAAGGGCATTCATCTAAATATGTTTTAAAACATATAAGTGAGTGCCCTTAAAAATAAATAAAAGGTGATATTATGATAAAACTAAACAATAGGGATTTTGAATGGGAAGAAGGTCTTACAGTTCAAGAGCTTCTCAATAAGAAAAGCTATACCTACCCAAAGCTAATAATAAAGATAAATAATGTATTGGTGTCCAGTGAGGAATATGTCTCTACCATTATTAGAGATGGTGACGATGTAAAGGTGATTCATCTACTGGCAGGGGGATAAAAGAAAAAGAAGCAGGATTCAGGTATCCCGCTTCTTTTTTTGTCGCTTCTATTCCTCTTTCTTAACTAGAATCTTCAGTGTATCATTACTAATCTCATGTCTCAGATAAGACAAAAAATCTTCTCTTATATCTTTCTGCTTTAGAGCTAATTCGATATTTGCTTTAAGAAATCCTAATTTATCGCCTATATCATATCTTTTTCCGTCAAACATATAGGCATATATAGGTTCAATCTCCAGCAGCCTTTTTAGAGCATCTGTCAGTTGTACTTCTCCATTTATTCCTGGTTTGGTATCTTCTAAAAGTTTAAATATTTTAGGTGTAATGATGTATCTTCCAAGTATGGCCATATTCGAAGGTGCCTTATCTATCTCAGGCTTCTCTATAAGATCTTTAATAAAGTAAACATTCTTCTCTATTTCTGTACCGCTTACAATTCCATACTTGTTTAATTCTAGCCTCGGAACCTCTTGTACACCTATTATACTCCCTTGATATTTGTCAAAAATTCCAATAACCTGCTTTAAACAAGGGACAGCGCTGTCTACAATGTCGTCTCCCAGCATAACTGCAAATGGCTCATCCCCGACAAATGACTTAGCACAAAGCAACGCATGACCAAGTCCCTTAGGCTCTTTTTGACGCGTATAATAAATTTGCGCTAATTTAGAAATGTTTTCAACCAATTGTAAAAGCTCATATTTCCTTTTTTGCTTTAGTTCTGTTTCAATCTCAAAGGATACATCAAAATGATCCTCAATTGCTCCTTTATTTCTCCCTGTTATTATTAAAATTTCTTCAATGCCTGATTCAACAGCTTCTTCAATGATATATTGAATAGCAGGTTTATCCACTATTGGCAGCATCTCTTTGGGCTGCGCTTTTGTTGCTGGTAAAAACCTCGTTCCAAGTCCAGCAGCGGGAATAACTGCCTTCTTTATTTTCATTTCCTATCACCGTTTCTTCTATACCAATATACAAACTTCTCAATACCTTCCTCAATAGAAACTGAAGGCTCATACCCCAGTATGGCTTTGGATTTTTTTATATCTGCATAGGTGTGTTCTACATCGCCACTCTGCATTTCCATATATATTCTATATGCATCTTTTCCAAGGTTTTTTTCTATCAATTCTATTAAATAGTTGAGTTTTGTAGGTTTTGAATTTCCTAAGTTGAATATCTCAAATTCACAATCGAGATAAATAGATGCAACTATCCCCTTAATAATGTCATCAATATATGTGTAATCTCTTGAGCTTGTGCCATCGCCAAAAACTGTTATTAGTTCTCCTTCATCTATGGTCCTGGTAAAATAGTGTATCGCCATTTCAGGTCTTTGTCTGGGACCATAAACAGTAAAGAATCTTAAACATATGATTGGTACCCCATAAAGCGTATGATAAGTCTTGCAAAATAACTCACTGGCTTGCTTGGCCGCAGCATAGGGCGAAATCGGAGACTTTATATTGTCTTCTTCATTAAATGGAGTCGAGTTTAATCCATATACAGATGACGTTGATGCAAAGATAAATTTCTTGACCTTGTAAATTCTGCTAACCTCGAGAAGGTTCACCGTTCCCTTTATATCTACATCTATATATTCAAGTGGATTTTCAATTGACTTTCTAACTCCAGCAAGTGCTGCAATGTGTACAACAGTATCTATCTTAAATGTAGTAAAAATGTGATGCAAAAGATTCTCATCTCTAATGTCACCTTCCACAAGTGTATATCTAGGGCTTAACTCTGCCTTGAAGATGTTTCTTCTTTTTATCCAGGGATCATAAAAGTCATTAAAATTATCTAGGGTTATGACTTTATGTCCGTGCTCCAGAAGTTTTTCAGCCAAATGGGAGCCTATAAATCCTGCGCCTCCGGTAACTAGAATAGTACTCATTTCCTTCCCACCCCCTTATATAAAAATCCTGAATTTTTAACGTAGCTTGGCATATATGCATTCCTAAGATCTACAAATATTGGTGTTCTAACAATTGATTTCAGTTTTAATAAATCAAGATTTAAAAATTCTTTCCACTCAGTCACAAGTACAATACAGTCGCTATTCTCGCATGCAGAATAAATATCGCTGCAATATTGAATGTCAAGGTCGGGGTGTATTTTCTTCGAGTTTTCCATTGCTTCTGGGTCAAAAGCCTTAATCACAGCTCCATTTTCTAATAATATCTTCATTATACTTATAGCTGGTGCTTCTCGAATGTCATCTGTCTCTGGTTTGAAAGCAATACCTAAAATTGTAATGACCTTGTTTTCTACGTTGCCAACGATACCTTTTATCTTCTCAAACATAATTACTGCCTGATTATCATTAACTTCTACTGTGCTTTCTACAATCTTAGGCAAGTATCCAAGATCCTTTCCTATCTTCACTAGAGCTTTCGTATCTTTAGGAAAACAACTGCCTCCATAGCCCGGCCCAGGATTTAAGAATTTAGGACCTATTCTATTATCTAATCCCATTGCTTTGGATACGATGCTAATATCAGCATTGCAAAGATCACACATATCCGCTATCTCGTT
>JARBUB010000165.1 GCA_029239905.1 Clostridia bacterium | reverse complement strand
GATGAAGAAGGAGCGGCCCTTGCGGGAGTTCCTACGGAGACCTTGAATATATTCTTCTCCGTTTTAACGGCTCTTACTATAGTTGTGGCGATGAGAGTGGTGGGAATATTAATGATTTCCTCCATGTTGGTTGTTCCCGTAGCTACCAGCATGCAGATATCAAAGAGCTTTAAAAGCACAATGTTTAATTCTGTAATATTTGCATTTTTAGCAGTTGTATTTGGACTTACAATGTCATATTATTTCAATCTTGCTCCAGGGGGGGCAATTGTAGTATTAAGTGTAGTAATACTGCTATTGGTTATAGGAACCAAGAAATATATTTTAAGACGCACAGCTTAATAATTATTTGGATGTGGTAGTATGAGTAAGATAAATAATATAGAAATCACTCTAAAGGATCAAGGCTATAAGCTTACAGGCCAAAGGCGGATTATTATTGAAGTTTTTGAGGAGTGCCCTGCCCATTATACCGCGCAAGAGGTATTTGAAAAGGTCAAAATTCAAAATCCCAATATAAACTTTTCTACGGTATATAGAAATCTGGAGCTTTTATGTAAAATTGGAGTCATCAATAAACTTAATATCAGCAGTAAGATAAGTCATTTTGAGTTGGCGCACAATGGACATCATCATCATGTGATATGTTTAAAATGCGGAGAAATGAAAAGCATCGATATGTGCCCTTATGGAGAGCTGAAGGTAAGTGATCTGGATGATTTAGGTTTTGTACCCGTAAATCACAAATTTGAGATTTATGGATACTGTAAAAAGTGCAATAAAGATAATTAGTTATTAAGTAATAATAGGCTTGGAATATAAATATATATCAAAATAGGATGTTGCGAAAAATAATTATCGATACAAAATCAAAGATGCAAGTATCTACGTAGGACTTATCAATATTCATTTACATTCATATTAAATTTTAGATAGAGGTGTTATTATGATTAGCAAAAATAAAGCGGCGATGATAGGCGTTGCATTGGTATTGATTACAGCAATTTTAACTTTTATGATTACCAATACATTTGAAGTTGTAATGGGAGAACGAGTAGTTGTTTCTAAGGCTGATTATGAGAATATGAAGGACGTTGAAAAGCTGCTCGGACTAAAGGAGTACATAAAAAATAATTACGTTGAAGGTGCTGATGATGACAAACTGATGGATGGAGCTATGAAAGGGGTTTTCGAAGCCTTAGAGGATCCTTATTCAATATACATGACAGCAAGCGAATTTAAAAGCATGAATGAATCTACTAGCGGCAACTTTGGCGGTATAGGCGTTATTGTAACCAAAAGTGAAGAAGGCTATATAACGGTCGTGGCGCCAGTTGAGGATACACCTGGTGAAAAGGCCGGAATAAAGACAAACGATAAGATCATTAAAGTAGATGATAAGGATCTTATAGGCATGGAGCTAGATAAAGCTGTAGAGTTAATAAAAGGAAAGCCTGGTACTAAGGTTACATTAACGATTTCTCGTGATAAGGTTCCGCAGCCTATGACATTCGCAATTACAAGGGAAATGATAAATCAAAAGGCTGTCAAAAGTGAATTGAAGGAGAACGAAATAGGATATATCAGATTAAGCAGCTTTGATTCAGACGCAGGCAAGGATTTTAAGAGAGAGTTAACATCCTTAAAGAATAAAAAGATGAAGGGATTAATATTGGATCTAAGACAAAATCCGGGTGGATATGTAAGCTCCTGTTTGGAAATCGCTGATGAATTATTAGGTGAGGGCATGGTAGTTTACACAGAGGATATAGATAAGAATCGCCAAGTATATAATTCAAAGTCAGGAGGACTGGAAGTGCCGCTAATTATATTAGTAGATGGGGGCAGCGCCAGTGCATCTGAGATTTTATCGGGAGCAGTTAAGGATAGAAAAGCAGGCTTATTAATTGGTGAAAAGACCTTTGGAAAGGGCTTGGTTCAATCAGTAGAAAGCTTGAAGGATGGCTCAGGCTTCAAGCTTACAACACAGAAGTACTATACGCCGAACGGCATAAGCATAAATAAGATTGGAATTGAACCAAATATAGAAGTAAAGCCGATGGAGGTTAAAGAAGATCAAAGGCAGGAAGATATAAAAGACCTTCAATTAGAAAAAGCCATAGAAGAAATGATGAAACAAATAAAGTAACGGGGTGCTAAAATGCATTTTATACTTAAGATAGCAGGTTTGATTCTTAGTGAAATTAGTGGGGTCGTAGTAAATCAGATATTTTGGGTCTTACTTATTGTAGTTTTTCTTCTATATAAGAAAAGTTCCAATGTTGAGTTTGCTATGCTCAAGACTAGACTGTCTTTGAAAGATAAAATGACCAGTTCCCTGTTCAACGGATTTATTGGAGGGTTGTTTGGAAGTTTCTTAGTGGTTTTGCTGGGAATTACAATTGAAACCTATACACCTTACAGCCAAGGAGCGTTTTCATCAGGTATCACTTATATATGGATAATTGCGATTTTGCTGGCTATGATCAATGTCAGATATCTTTGTTTTTCCTATGCCGGGGGGCTGGTTGCACTCATAAGTCTGATCTTTGGTTTTCCAAATGTAAATGTACCTGGACTTATGGCGCTGGTAGGGATACTTCACTTGATTGAGAGCTTACTCATTTGGATAGATGGTCATTCTTTTTCCGTGCCTATATTTGTGAAGAAGAGTGGAGGCAAGATCGTAGGAGGTTACATCATGAATAGGATGTGGCCGATACCCTTGGTTTTGACAGCTTTGGCAGTACCTATAGGATTAGGATTCAGCAGTATTTCAGGTGAAACCATGCCTGGATGGTGGCCGTTGCTTACGCAGCAGCATGCCTTTGCATATGTGATGTTCTTCGTGCCAGTAGTGTTAGGATATGGAGATGTAGCACTAACACAGTCGCCGGAACAGCGTTGTAGGAAATCTGCATATAGATTGGCTGTGTACAGCATAATTTTAATTATGCTATCAATTATAGCTGCAAGGCTGCAGATATTCGCATTTATTGCTGCCTTGTTTGCTCCTATTGCGCATGAGTTCCTGATTATCACAGGCAAAAGAGAGGAAGAGGAAGGCAAGCCACTGTTTGACGGCTCAGGGGATGGAATCTGCGTTCTATATGCAAAAGAGAATTCCCCAGGGAGAGAAATGAATTTAGAGCCCGGTGACAGAATACTTACAATTAACAACCATGTACTATATTCAGAAAATCAGTTGATGGAATTCCTTGCAGCATATCCAACCTATATTTGGTTGGACGTGAGGAAGGCTGATGGAAGCATGAAGACTCTTGAGTGGAAGAATTATAGAGAAGGAATTAAGAGCTTAGGTATCTTAATCGTACCTAGAAACGCTGGAATCTATTTTGAGATCGATGAGGGTGCTTCACCTGCTGTAAGATTATACAATAAGTTTGTGAAAAAGAATATAAATATATCGAAATAATGAATAGTTATATACAAAAAAACGCCATACGGCGTTTTTTTATAGTTGTTTATTATTAGAATTATCCTCGGTTGAATCCTTTAAATTAGTATAGGTATATCTTAAAAGCTCGTCAAAAGCGGCTTTTTTTCTTTGATGTACAGATTCCATATGCATCAGCATCTTGGTCTCGGTGTTAAAATCCTGGATTCTTGGATTTTTTATGTGATTATTGTGATCAAATCTATCACCCATTTAAATCACCCCTTTCACGAATGGTTGTTTATACAATTAAATGTATATTTATAATTGTATGCTATTATATGCAAATTTACAACCAAAATCATATCAAATTATTGTTCATTGTTTATTATCACAAATTTCACAAAAAATTATCATGGATTCTCATAATAGTTTAAGGTATTCAATTTTAATATAATTTAAATATAATAGAGAAAAATGTTTTGCACATTCTGATTTAGTTCAAAACATATAGAAAGGGTGGATGAAAATGTCAGAGGTAACGTTAAAAGGTATTAGAAAGATATATCCCGGTAATGTTGTAGCGGTTAAAGAATTTAATATGGAAATAGCGGATAAGGAATTTATAGTATTGGTAGGACCTTCAGGCTGTGGTAAAACTACAACACTAAGAATGATAGCAGGTTTAGAGGAAATTACGGAAGGTGAACTTTTCATAGGTGACAGATTGGTCAATGACGTTCCCCCGAAGGATAGGGATATAGCGATGGTTTTTCAAAACTACGCCTTGTATCCCCATATGACGGTTTATGAAAATATGGCATTTGGGTTGAAGCTTAAGAAAGTTCCAAAGGCAGAAATAGATGAGAGAGTTAAAAATGCAGCAAAGATATTGGAAATAGAAGCATTATTGGATAGAAGACCAAAGGCATTGTCAGGAGGACAAAGGCAGAGAGTTGCGCTAGGGAGAGCTATAGTAAGAGAGCCAAAGGTATTTTTGATGGATGAGCCTTTATCAAATTTAGATGCAAAGCTAAGAGTTCAAATGAGAACTGAAATAGCAAAGCTGCACAAGCGCTTGGAAACTACATTTATATATGTAACCCACGATCAAACAGAGGCAATGACAATGGGTACAAGAATTGTCATTATGAAGGATGGGGAGATTCAGCAAATTGATTCTCCGCAAAATGCTTATGATAAGCCAAATAATCTCTTTGTTGCATGTTTTATAGGAAGCCCTCAAATGAACATTTTGAAGGTGGATGTAATAGAAAACGGAAATGAAGTAGCATTAAGGCTTGGAGATGATAGCATTATTACGATTACAGAGGTCAGACAAAAACTGCTTCGTGATATGGGCTATGTTGGAAAGCAGGTGCATTTAGGCATCAGGCCAGAAAATCTGCATGACTCAGAGGTAGATCCTCTTACTAGTGATTTTTCAATTATTAAGGGAAAAGTTGAAGTTGCAGAGTTAATGGGCTCAGAAACCTTCTTGTACTTTGGAATTGCAGGGCAGCAGATAACAGCTAGAGTAGACTCCCATTCTCGTATGAGAACAGGTGATACTGTAGAGCTCCAATTCCATAAGGATAAGATACATTTATTTGACATGGAAACAGAGAAAGCTATAAGATAGTTATATAATGAGGCAAAAAATCTTTCAGTGAAATCTTGTTATAATAACATCTATATGTTTTGCACTAAACATTTTACATTAAATCAAAGTGTGCAAAACATTATCCATAATTCATATGTTGCGAAAATACATGTTTGATAATACAAAATCAGATGCTTCTACTGATTTTGTATATGATAAATCTTTTTCGCAGCATATCTGGCGAGGTAAACTATGCTGCAAATAAATGAAGTGTTATCACAACTTCATACAATACTAAAGTGTAAAATGGCGTTATTGACCGATGCAAAATTATACTTCTATCCTGCAGAGGATGGTGCTTCACCTGAAGAACATGAGCTGCAAGGCTATGATGCATGTAATATTGAAGCTGCAGATGGAAGGGTGACATTCTATATAGAAAGCAGTAAAAATATCAATGAGGATTTATTAAAGCTGGCAACCTTGTATATTAATGATAGACTAAATACAATGGATTGTTTGGATGACAGCATAAACAGATTGCTTGCAGACTGCTATAACCATTCAGATATTGCTGTATTATATCAGCTGATGGACAAAGGAGAGGCAATCAACTTAATTGTTATTACTGGTTTAGATTTTAGCGGTATCGAAAAAGAATTATTTGAAATAATAAGAAATAGTGTTGATGCAAAGCATATTACGAAATACCAGGGCAATATCATTGCTCTTGTGCAAGAGCAAAATGTTTATGAAGCCTGCAGCAACCTTCAAAAGAATATTCTTACAGAATTGTTTATTGAGACAGTAATAACCATAGGTGACAAATTAGAACACCCACAGCAGCTTGCAAATATATATGACGGCTGCATGGAGGCAATCTTATTAAAACAAAGCTATGGTGTAAATGAAAAATTACTGGATTCCCAAACTATGTTGATCTATCGGCTTATTACATCTATAGATCAAGATCTTAAGAAAAAAATAACAGATCGAATTTTCAGCAGTAAGTTTATAGAGTTCTTAAGCAGTGAGGTAGAGCTAACAATCGAAGAGATGTTTAGAAATAATTTAAATTTAACTGATACATCTGCGAGGTTATATATACACAGAAATACATTGCTTTATAGGATCGATAAAATTTATAAGCTGACGGGTTTTGACTTAAGAAAGTTTGAAGACAGTATGATCTTTAAGCTGGCTTGGTTAATGTATAAGGAAAGCTAAAATAATGTTTTATTTGGATAACAGGTATGAATGCCTGTTATCCTTTATTTGTATGTGGTGCTCTTCGCTGCATCCCGAAAAAATTACAATATACATGTTGACAGTGACATACAATAATATTACAATTATTACGAACAAATGTTCTTATATACATTATGTTTACTGGATTGATTTAGTGGGTTATAATATATTATGTAAACCACAAGGAGAAGTAAGATGGAACAGTTTAAGATAGTAT
>JARBUB010000008.1 GCA_029239905.1 Clostridia bacterium | reverse complement strand
CAGGATTGGGATATTGCTACCTCTGCAACACCACAGAAGATCAAAGAGCTATTTCTTAAAACAATAGACACGGGACTGAAGCACGGAACGGTTACAGTCCTGATTAACGATATGGCCTATGAAATCACTACCTACAGAATAGAGGGCAAATATATTAACAACAGACGCCCAGCGGCAGTGGAGTTTACAGACTCCATTGAAGTTGATTTAAGCAGAAGAGATTTCACTATAAATGCCATGGCATATAACCCTGCTATAGGTCTTATTGACCCATTCGGCGGCCTTGATGATATACAAGCAAAGCAAATCAAGGCAGTGGGCGTCGCCAATCATAGATTTGAAGAAGATGCCCTTAGGATACTTCGCGCTGTCAGATTTAGCGCACAACTGGGCTATCATATTGAAGAGAATACCCTGCACGCCATAAAGAAGCACTGCGGTTTACTAAACAACATAAGCGGTGAGCGTATTAGAGATGAGTTAAATAAGATTTTATTGGCTGATCCTATGATATTCCAGCTGCTGCACGATACAGGAATTCTACGGCAGATTATGCCTGAACTAGATATTTGCTTCCATACAGAGCAGAAACACCCTTATCATATTTATAACGTAGGAAAGCATAGTCTGCATGCAGCAAACAGCATAGAAAGCAAGTTGCTATTGCGTTGGACGATGCTTTTGCATGACATTGGAAAGCCTATGGCCCATAGCACAGACAGTAGGGGTAATGATCACTTCTATATGCATCAAAAGCTAAGTGCAGAAAAAGCAGAGATCGTGCTGCAGCGCTTGCGATTTGATAATACATCTATTGCGAAAATAAAGAAGTTAATTTTGGAACATGATAGACAAATCGGAGATACTGAAAAAAGCGTAAGAAAAGCTATCGCGGCAATTGGCATTCACCTATTTGAGGATTGGATACAGGTTCGGCTGGCTGACATCAATGCGCAAAACCCTGACAAAGCATATGAGAGAATAACAGCTCTACATGCGATAAATATTGCATATGATAAAATCATGGCTGAAAAGCAGTGTCTAAGTTTGAAGGATTTAGCAATTACCGGCAAAGATCTTGTGGATATGGGTTTTCCCCAAGGGAAGCAACTAGGAGATTCACTGAATAAGCTCCTTGATATCGTTCTAGAACAGCCAGAATTGAATGAGCGGGATATACTTCTAGAATTGGTGAGGAAGATGATTTGATTAAGACATTTCATTCTAGGCGGTCATAACTTACAATAAATAAATAACGGGCAGGTATAGTTTTCCTTAACCAATAGGAGAACCGGTACCTGCCCACTTTTTTAAAATAATTTGCCCATTGAAGCCGTTACTACAGAAATCACTGTAGATAAAGTCCACATAATGCCTACTATAATAGCTGTCTTGAAAAGTTTTAGATTGCTTATCTTTGCAAAACCAAATACCAATAACAGCACCTGCCATATTACAAATATATCTAACCTATTGAATATTACATCCTTTATTTCAGGCTGCAGCATACTATCGAAATTGTTGGTATAATATGCAAAGGTCAAAGCAAACAATGTACTGATTGTGAATGGTATATAAGCTAAGGAATAAACGGATACAACCTTCAAATACTTTGTCTTTCCGCCAAATAGAGAAATAAGTCCGTAATAAATTAAAGAACCTAAGAAAACTGCTCCAAAAGCAACGAATATTGCCCCGCCTATTGCTATCCCTATTACGATTGGAGAATTCATAATAGCCATGGTAGCATCTAATTGCTCCTTAGGCATACCAGGAGATTGCTGTATCATCATATCTATTGTAGGACCGATCATAAGTTTTGTTGATATTACAGTGCCAACAATAGTCAGCGCAACGACTAATATGGTTTTTAACAACCACGTAGGCCTAGTATTATACTCTTCAAACAACTTGTTTGGATTAACAAAGAAGTATTTTAACTTCTCCATGATTGTTAAACTTTTAACCTCAACAATCTCAACATTATTTTGTTCCATAATTTCCCCTCATTTCATATAGTAATAATATTATTATATTGCATACCCCAAATATTTACAACAATCACACATAAAAAAGACATTTCCGATGATATCAGAAATGTCTTTTGTTTACTCGATTTCTTGTATAGATAATCTTCTAGTATGAAGAGTGTGACTCCAATCCTTGTTTTTCATTTTGACGATGCCTTCTACCGCAATGGGTATCCATGTCAAACAAAATATTGCATAGGCTGGATAAAAAAGCAGCATTTTCAATGTAAATCTCTTCTCTACAATTAGACTCACTGGTAATAACAAAAGCTGTATAAGTCCAACATAAAAGAAAAATGTTCCTGAAACGTTTGCTGTCAGTATAAATAAATCGCCATCAAAAAACAGTATATTCACAAAAGGCAAGAACAGCATAATGCCGCCTAGTATTAATACATAAGGCTGCAACGTGTAAATTGCACAATCTATTGCTGCCAAATTTCCTTCCTTAAGACCCTTTTTGAGAAGATCGAAGAAGTATCTTGAACATACATCTGCAAAGCCTTGCATCCATCGCCTTCTTTGCTTCCAGCTTTGCATAAGAGTTAAAGGCTTTTCATCATATATAACTGCATTTGGTGCCCAAGCAACCTTAAAGCCATTAAGAACAAGCTTAGCGGTAAATTCAAGGTCTTCAGCCAAGCTAGTTGCTTCCCAGCCCATCTTCTTTAGAACTTGAACATCCATGCAGAAGCCTGTGCCTCCGATTTCATTACTAAGTCCTAGGAAGCATCTAGCGCTTTGAAATAATCTATTTACACTCCAGAATGAAACAGAGTAAGCCATGGTAATCCATGAATCGCTTGGATTTTTGCTATCTATAAATCCTTGTACAACCTTATGTCCAGCACAAAGCTTATTATTCATTTCCCATAAGAAGTCTTTCGCGACTAAATTATCAGCATCGAATATTACAGCTGCATCATATTTATAATCCTTAAGGTTTGAAAAAAGCACATTGTCAAATGCCCATTTTAAAGCATGTCCCTTGCCTTTATCAGTATTATTGAATCTCACAAGAACTTTTGCACCTGCTTTTGCAGCAGTATCTGCCGTTTTATCTGTGCAGTTGTCTGCTACTACAAATACATCATAAAGTTCCTTTGGATAATTTATACCTTGTAAGTTCTCAACAATATTAGAAATTACAACTTCCTCATTATGTGCCGGTATAAAAATTGCAAATCTTTTCTCAGGTATATACACTTTATCTTTTTTGTTTCTTAGCTTTTCTAATAGTCCAAATATGGATGTTACTGTATAATAAATGCCTATAATCCAAAATACTACCTGTAATACGAATAAAATACTATTTAAAATTTCCTCTAACACCTAATTAAGCCCCCTCAAGTAATTTCCCTCGAATAAAGTTTTCACGCCACATAATATAATATCACTAGTTCAGACTGATATAAACACTGTAATTAGGTCTTATTCAAATCTTCACCCTAATATTATAGTCTTATGCAACTTTACCTTTCATTATTGTAAAATATCTGCTTATTTATCAATATTCCTCGAATGTTCACCAATAAATTGCTTAATTGGCGTTTAAATCAATCGTAGCATCCTTAATCAAGGATATTGTTTTTGGACTCATAAAGGTAATATGATTCTGTGGCATTGCAAACTCTTGTTCAATAAAATACTTACTTTCCTCTTTATCTCTTATCCATACCACATAATAAATTATAAAGTCCTCTTTAATCATACTTATTCTGTTGTATACTAAATCCGGTCCTGCTCCCAAAGCATCCGACAAAATATGTATTAAATCATCCAACATATTTGGCATCCTGCTTAAAGACATTATTATCTTACCTTCTGTGGCAGTAAAAGCTATGATGCTTCTATTGGCGCTATTTTTTATCGTTACTGGCAATTTTCTCTCTAGAGCTTCCGTCAGAGCATCAATAACCACACTTCTAAATTCTTTTTCCATAAAATCACTTCCTAAATATCTATATAACGAGGCGAAAAGATGTCCTCCTCTTCTATAAGTGGCGCGTTCTGATTTTTGTATCAGGTGGTGGACATATATCCCCCGCCTCGTTGAAACGCTCGGGTAGGTTTTTTGCAATAATGCAAAAAACCCTCATTAAAATCTTGTTATAAACAATAGTGTAATCATGTTAGATACGGCATGGGCTATAACTGCTGCAAAGTACCCTTTTTTTTGAAATAAATAAGTGCAAAGCAACCCTAAAATGAAAAAGGTTGGGACTCCACCCACATTTAAGTGGGAAATTGTAAATAGCCCTGCAGAAAATATTCCAGCAATAATCAAGGGCATTCTTGGAGCGAAGACCTTGCTGTACAGAAAATATCTGAAGACAAATTCTTCTACAAAGGGCGCAATTATCACTATATCAACTGCTAGTATTAGTTTGTATAAAAGCGTTGCTTCTGAATAATATGTAACTACATCCTGTGGCTCAATATTATATTTCACCAATTTCACTAATATTATTGCATATATG
The DNA here is from genome assembly GCA_029239905.1 of Clostridia bacterium. GTDB lineage: Bacteria > Bacillota > Clostridia > Lutisporales > Lutisporaceae > GWB2-37-7. Next base: position 22,226 of record JARBUB010000008.1, on the reverse strand, counting down.
AGCTGAATAAAAAATAATGCGATTCTCGCTGCAGCAGTCATGAAAATGACGGCAACTACATCAATAGGCTTAATCCGCCATATATTAACAGCCTCGCTATCCTCATCCTTCCACTTGTATTTGTAATACCCAAAGTACAAATACACTATTCCGGCAAATGCAGCCATGGTCTGCGTTTCAATAGCCATGCCCCAATATATTATTGCAACTAAAACTGTAAGCCAGGTAGGTTTGTTTTTTAGGGCGTGTTTGTACAACTCTAAAAAAACAGGAATGTTTAATCCTGCTATTAAGAGCAAAAGTATAAATTCAGAATTCATGGTTACCCCCAACAATATGTTTTGCATCCTGTATTGATATGAAAATAATATATGCAAAACAGTTACCCTAATTTATATGTTGCAAAAGGCACTTGTAATAATATAATCCATATATTTCTCTTGAATTTGTCCTCACCTTTTACAACATATGTTCTACATAAACGATTGATTGATAATTTCCCATAGTTCCTCTCTGCCTTGATGGGTTTCAGAGGAGTACGGAAGGAATATATCATTTTTATCTATGTTCAAGGTATTTCTGATTAAATCCATATTCTTCTTCAGAGAATTTTTTGATATTTTGTCCAACTTTGTTGCGACGATAATAACCTTCCCTCTATAAAACTTAAGGAAGTCGTACATCAGCTTGTCATCGCCAGTTGGCTTATGTCTTATATCTACCAATAATACCACACTTTTCAAAACCTCACGAGTGGTAAGATAATCCTCTATCATTGTCCCCCACTTTTGCTTTTCTGACTGTGATACGGCGGCAAACCCATAACCCGGCAAATCTACTAACATAAACTCTTCATTTACCATAAAGAAATTTATAAGTCTTGTTTTGCCAGGCTTTGAGCTAATCTTAACAAGTTTTTTTCTATTTAGCATTGAGTTGATTAATGAGGATTTCCCGACATTAGATCTGCCTACAAATGAAACCTCTGGCAGATCTGATTCAGGATATTGTCCTAACTTGGCAGCGCTAGTTACAAACTCACATTTTTTGATTATCATCTTTTTCACCTTTTGCCAATGCATGCTCCAAAACATCATCCATATTAGTTGCAAGCACAAATTCTATTGATTTTCTTACGTTTTGTGGTATTTCTTCTATGTCTTTTTCGTTATCAACAGGGATTATAATCTTCTTTATTCCCGCTCTGCTGGCGGCCAATACTTTTTCCTTCAATCCACCAATAGGAAGTACACGACCTCTTAGGGTTACTTCACCGGTCATTGCTACATCCCTGTATACAGGTATTTTAGATAAAGCTGAAATCATGGCTGTTACCATTGTTATACCAGCGGATGGGCCATCCTTTGGTGTAGCACCTTCTGGTACATGTATATGAATATCCATGTTTTTTACAAATTCTTTGTCAATTTTCAATTCTTCACATCTTGATCTAATATAGCTCAATCCTGCTCGAGCAGATTCCTTCATTACATCCCCAAGCTGTCCTGTAAGTTCAAGCTTACCGCTTCCTGCCATTACAGATACTTCAATAAATAAGGTATCTCCTCCTACAGAAGTCCAAGCCAGCCCTGTAACAACTCCAATTTCATTTTTTTGGTTGGCTACATCATATCTAAACCTTTTCATTCCTAAGAATTTTGGCAGATTAGCAGGTGTAATCTTTACAACTGATTTTTTCTGCTCAACTATCTGAATAGCAGCTTTTCGAATGACGCTGGCTATTTCACGCTCTAAGCTTCTTACCCCTGATTCTCTGGTATAACCACTTATTATGGTTCTCACTGTGGCCTCTGAAAGCTGTATGTTTTCCTCATTTAAGGAGTGCTCTTTTATTTGCTTTGGCACCAAGTACTTCGTAGCAATATTAAGCTTTTCCTCCTCTGTATATCCGGAAATTCGAATAATTTCCATTCTATCCAGCAATGGACCGGGTATTGTATCTAGAGAGTTTGCTGTTGTTACAAACATTACCTTTGACAGGTCAAAGGGCAGCTCTAAATAATGATCTCTAAAGTCCTTGTTTTGCTCTGCATCTAATACCTCAAGCATTGCAGAGGCTGGATCTCCCCTAAAGTCATGTGACATTTTATCTATTTCATCCAATAGGAACAGCGGATTTGTTGATGCTGCTTGTTTAACGTAATATATTATTCTACCTGGAATAGCTCCGATATAAGTTCTTCTATGTCCTCTTATTTCTGCCTCATCTCTAACTCCACCTAAGGACATTCTTACAAACTTTCTTCCCATGGCTCTCGCTATTGATTTGGCAATAGAGGTTTTTCCTACACCAGGAGGGCCAACTAAGCAAAGAATCGGTCCCTTCATATTTTGAGACAGTTGTCTTATGGCCAGATATTCAAGCACTCTTTCTTTTACCTTTTTCAAACCATAATGATCTTCATCCAATATCTGCCTTGCATGCTTTATATCCAGATTATCTTCAGTTGATGTATTCCAAGGCAAATCAAATATCCAATCTAAATAGGTCTTTATTACACCAACCTCAGGGGACCCTGGTGAAAGCTTAGAAAGTCTATCTAATTCTTTCTCTACCTTAACAGACACCTCTTCCGGCAGTTCAAGCTTTTCTAACTTCTCCCTATAACCATCGATGTCTTCCCCATTTCCTTCTTTATCACCCAATTCTTTTTGTATGGCTTTCAACTGCTCTCGCAGATAATATTCTTTTTGAGATTTATCAATTTGCTTTCTAACTCTTGAACTGATTTTTCTTTCTATATCAAGTATTTCTAGCTCTTTCGTGATGATTTCAAATATAAGCTCTAGTCTCTCTTTGATATCGAAGCTTGCAAGTATTTCTTGTTTGCCCTCTATTTTTATTGATAAATTGGAAGCAATTACGTCAGCAAATCTTGAAATATCCTCTATTTCAGCTACAGTTATCAATGTCTCGGGGGCAATTTTGCTGTTTGCTTTTACATATCCATCAAAAACATCCATCAAACTTCTTCTTAGCGCTTCAATTTCAGCATCTACAACGATTGCTTCTTCCTCATGCTCCGAAACTTCTACTAAGAAAAAGGGATCTTCGGATTTAATTTCCTCTATTTTAGCTCTTGAAATTCCTTCTACAAGTACTCTAATAGTATCCCCTGGCAGCTTCAATAATTGTTTGACCTTTGATATAGTCCCAACTTCATAGCAATCTTCAATATTGGGTAGATCCGTCTGCGCTTCTTTTTGTGTAACCAAAAAAATCAGCTGATCATTTATCATAGCCTCTTCCAAGGCTCTGATAGACTTCTCTCTGCCTACATCAAAGTGCAGTACCATATAAGGAAATATGCCTAATCCTCTTAAGGGTAAAAGAGGCATTTTTTTTCTGTTATCATCTTTATTTGTCATTCTGATCACTCCTGTAAAGTACGTTTGTCTTATAATCTTGATCTAATATTCAAACACATGCATGGATTATATTAATATACATGCACCACTATGCATTATACCATATTGTTCCTGCGAGATTGTATGATAATTATATCCTTACGAATATATTTTATCAATATTTGATTTCTATATGATTATCGCTTTTAACCTGAATAGCTGTAGTATTCGATAGTGCATTGGCAGTTAATATCCCTAAGTCTACAGATGATACATTCACTTGCTCTACTTGGGTTCTTGTACCAGCCGCCAAATTAATAACTTCATTTAGGTCATCTACGGGGATAACCTCAATGGCGTAATCTTTAAAGATATGCTGCCAATTGTCTTTGGGAATTATTACTTTCTTTACGCCAGCTTGTATTGCCGCATCAACCTTTGCAACCACTCCACCTATAGGCATAACCTTACCTCTTATGGAAAGCTCGCCAGTCATGGCTATTTTATTATCAATAGGTATATTGTGAATTGCAGAATAAATTGCAGTCGCTATTGTTATGCCTGCTGAAGGACCGTCTACCGGAGTACCTCCCGGGAAGTTCAGATGTATATCATAATTTGATGGGTCTGTATCAATATATTTTTTTAGTACTGTCATTACATTTTCTACAGAGCCCTTCGCCATACTTTTTCTCTTGATTGTTCGACCTTCTCTAGATCCAATTTCCTCCTCTTCAACAACTCCAGTTATATTTATCTTGCCTTTGTGCCTGCCTACAAAAGTCGCTGTAGCTTCTATTTCTAATAAGGTACCAATGTTGGGTCCATATACCGCCAGTCCATTTACATAACCCACCAGAGCTTCATCATTGATTTTTTTGTCAGGTCTTGGGTTGTATTGACCATTATTAAGTACCCACTCTATATCGCTAATCATAATCTTGCTGCGGTGCTCAAGTATATTGATACTGACTGCAGTTTGTATCATATTCACCGCTTCTCTTCCATTGGTTGCATATTTAGCTATAACATCTGAAACACCTTGCTGCATTTCAAAATTTATTTTGCTTGCTGCATTCTCAGCTACAAGCTTTATCTCGCTTTGAGTTAATGGGCGAAAATAGATTTCCATACATCTGGAACGAAGTGCCGGTGGTATACTTTCAGCCCCCCTTGTTGTTGCACCGATCAGCCTAAAATCTGCTGGCAGTCCGTTTTGGAAGATATCATGTATGTGATATGGTATATGAGTATCTTCAGAGTTATAATATGCACTTTCAAGCAACACTTTCCTATCTTCTAATACCTTTAATAGCTTATTCATCTGAGTAGGATGAAGTTCTCCTATTTCATCAATAAATAATATTCCCCCATGAGCTTTTGTAACTGCTCCTGGTTTTGGCTGTGGAACTCCTGCCGCTCCCATAGCTCCAGCACCTTGATATATTGGATCGTGCACAGACCCTATTAAAGGGTCAGCAATGCCTCTTTCATCGAAACGCACTGTAGTGGCGTCAATTTCTATAAACTTTGCATCGTTCCTAAAGGGACAGCCAGTTATCTTTTTTGCTTCATCTAGCACTAATCTAGCTGCTGCAGTTTTCCCTATACCGGGAGGTCCATAAATTATAATATGCTGTGGATTCGGCCCACATATAGCCGCCTTAAGAGCTTTTATCCCATTTTGTTGACCAATAATCTCCTCGAAACTGATTGGCCTGGTTAGCTCAGACAGTGGCTTTGTAAGCTTTATATCTCTAAGCCGCTGCAGCTTTTCCATTTCCTTCTTTGACTCCTTCTCAATTACCACCTTACTGCCCTGCTGGTTTTTTAGCATATTTAAAAAATATAAGCCTATAACCACAGCAAAAAAGAATTGTATTACAAAGAATAATTGTGTCATGATCGATGCCTCCTTTACATGTGATGTTTGATCGGATAGTTTGCTGAATTATGTAAAAATCCGAATTAAAAGTTGTTAAATGTGATATTGTTGCATTATAATTATATTGGCACATTAATATTATTTACTTGAGGTGTTTTTTTATCCTGCGATTATATGTTTTACCTCAAACATATAATATTGAATTATATTAACGCAAAAAAACCTCAGTGATTTACATATTTCTGAAAAAAGCTACTTTAATTTTGATTTTTTATGGAGGAAATACGATGCCATTAATAAAAATACATATTTGTTCTTCAGAAGCGCCTGCAAATAAAGCGCTATTAGTAAAAAGTTTGCGCGATATCATGATAGACAAGCTTCAAATAGACAAAAAAATAGGGCAAGTTATCTTATACGAAACTCAACCACAACACAGAGCTATACATGCCGATAGAAGCAATAATTTTGTTTTTTTAGAAGTCCTTTTGTATCCCGGAAGGACCCCTGATATGAAACAAGCATTTATGAATGAATTAGTAGCTGCTGTACATAAAATTTTAAAATTAGATATGAATGATATAAATTGCAGTTTGATAGAAGTGCCAGAGAATAATTGGTATGGAAGTATGAATCATACATATTAAATAGAAAACCAAGATATGATTATCATTTCTTGGTTTTACTATTTGTTACAATATTAATTTTATATATACTATTATTGTCTTTGCTTCCGATATACAATACTTTTTCATTATTGTTTATAACAATTCCTGAAGGATTTGAAATTTTGCCTTTTGTATCAATTGGCTCTTTAATACTGTTTTGATTTACTCTAACAATCGTATTATCACCTAAACAAGTTATAAATACATTGTTGTCTTCATCCACATCAATAAAATTTGGCCTCTTCAAATTTGAAGCTATAATTTTAATTTCTTCAACCTTATACGCTTGTGATATACTTATTTGAAATAACTCTCCGCTGTACATATTTACTGCATAAAGATTCTTAAAATCATCATCAAAGCAGATTCCCGCTGCATTGTGTGTGCTGTTTGATTTTTTGTCCCCCAGCACGGTAAGTAGAATAACTTCATTCTTGGGTGTAATCTGATAAATACTATTTGTAGCTGAATCAGATACAAATAGAGTATTGTCCGAACCGACTGCTACATCATAAGCATGGGTAAATCCCTTAATAACTCTGATTACCTTTCCGCTATTATTATAAACTGTAATTTGCTGCTTAGATGCTAGAATAAAATTATCTGAGTAATCAATATCCATCCCATAGCCGTAATAATCCTCAATATAGGAATAATCCGTTGCTTTCCCATCATTACTAATAATTGATATTTTACCATCCCACTCGCTCTGGGCGAATAATCTTCCACTTTGATCGAAGGCCATGCCTTGAGGACTATTTATCGTTTTTACAAAGAGCTCAATCTTTCCGATTTCGCTTCTATTTTCAAAACTATTAATATTCACAAGATATAGAGTTAACAATACAATTCCTAATACACAAGTAGCTATCGCAATATTATATAAAGATTTATTACTAAATTTACCCCTTAACATTTTTAAGCTATATCCTCCAGACTTTGGTTTTAGTAATATTATATCATTGTAATAAAAAAAAAACAGTATTATACCGGCTCTATAATACTGCATTGACTTCCCATATTAAATTAAATTCCTTCTTATCAAATAAAAAATAATAGCGATTTAATATTCACTTCACAATTGGTTCAGGAATTTCTATATAGGGTGACATCATTTATCACACGTCTAGAGTTGTAATACAAAGAGTACTTAACCGTAAAAGGATTAACAGCTTCTCCATACACCTCTTCCTCCTTTTTTAACATTAAAGTTACATTTTTATTACGCCTTAGTATAAATATAGACTAATCATTACTATTTTGTCAAATGTTAATAGTTTTGGTAATCTTACCATATTTAGGTTAATAATGCCAATTACTTGATAATATTATATACTTCCCTTAAATTAAATGTGATATAATATTGTCATTACATAATAACACGGGGGTGATATTATATGCTTACACTAGGTCAAAAAATAAAAGCCATCAGAAAGGAAAAGGGTTTAACACAAGCTGAATTAGTTGAGGATAGAATAACGAGGAATCAATTGAGTCTTATTGAAAATGGTATTAATAACCCTTCGATTTCTACACTTAAATTTATTGCGCAGAGGTTAAACGTTCCAATGTCTTACTTCTTATCTAATGATGATTTCTCAATGCATAAGTGTCAACGACTTGTGACAAAAGCTGAATCACTATTGGATGCAGGTGAGGATGACAAGGCAATATTCGAAATCGAAAGTTTTTTGGGTGGTCTTAATGGAATTGAAGACGATACATTAAGCGATCTCTTAGGACGAGTATATACCTTATTGGGAATTGCCCATTACAGCAAGGACAAAGCAAGATCTAAGCAAGTATTAATGGAGGCAATTAAGTATTTAGAGCAGACAGATCATAAATTGTATTTAAGCAAGGCCTATAACTATGTGGGTGTTCTATATGATAATGAAGGCAATTTAGAGCAAGCTGAATCGTATCTAGCCAAAGCCAACACACTTATGATAAATGCGAATTTAGAAAATGCTATACTTAAGCTGAACATTGCATACAATTTATCATTTATTTATCTAAAGCAAGAAAAATATGCAATATTGATTGATTTTGTAAATGACAATCTCAAGTATTCAAGAAAATATAAGATATTCCATAACTTCGGTGAATTTAACATGGTACTTTCTGCTGCATATAGATATACCTTTAATAACAAACAAGCTATACTATGCACATTAAAAGCCATTGAATATTTTCAATTCAGCGATGATGAAGTTAACAAGTATACCTGCTATATTAATCTTGGAATATTCTACAGATTATCTGGTGACTACGAGAATTCAATGAAGTACTTGGAGATGGCAAAAAAGTATTTCGAATATACAGAGAAAACTACCAAAGCATTAAATGCAAATGCCGAAACAGTTAAAACATTATTTTTAGCAGATAATACTTATGATCATTTCAGTAAACTCCTAAACGATATTTTAAATGATATAAGTGATAGTGACGAAAATAAACCTGATTTATTGTCTATAAAAGGTATCTGTCTATTGGAAAAAAATGATATTGATGGCGCAAGTAAACTTTTTGCAGAGGCAGAAGCTATAGCGAAGAAACCTGAGCGCTCTGAGTTTATTGGATATGCATATTTAGGATTAAGCAAAATATGCAAGCATAACAACGAATGGGAGAATGCATACAAGTATTTGGATAAAGCCAATGCATTGCCCAATAAAGCAGCAAGAAATATTAATTTTGAATAAATAACTTCACAAAAAAACTGGTTGATTGCTCAACCAGTTTTTCTATTTAAGAGGCAGTACCTCTTTTGGACTTTTGATTTTTCCTTGTAGGCTTTTTGGGTGCTTTCTTTGTCCCAGGCTCTAAAAGAAGAATTTCAGGTTCTAACTTCTCAATGACTGTTTCTTTCTTGATAATGCATTTATCTATATCTTCCCTTGATGGAATGTCGTACATTACATTCGTCATTATTTCTTCAAATATTGATCTTAATCCTCTAGCGCCTGTTTTTCTATCCAAAGCCTTTTGAGCGATTTCAGCCACGGCATCTTCTTCAAATATCAAATCCACATTGTCCATCTCAAGAAGCTTTTGATATTGCTTAACCAAAGCATTCTTTGGTTGTGTAAGTATTTGCATCAAGGCTTCCTTATCCAAGGAATTCAGTGTTACAACAATAGGCAGTCTTCCTACAAATTCTGGTATTAATCCAAACTTCAGCAAATCTTCGGGCATAATTCTTTTAAGAACGTCCCCAATATTTTGCTGTTCCTTTGATTGTATATCTGCAGTAAATCCTAAGGATTTCTTGCCTGTTCTGTTCATTATTATCTTGTCTATTCCATCAAAGGCTCCACCACAAATAAACAATATGTTTGTGGTATCTATTTGTATAAATTCCTGATGAGGATGCTTTCTACCACCTTGAGGCGGCACGCTAGCAACTGTACCCTCAAGTATTTTAAGAAGCGCTTGCTGAACACCTTCACCGGATACATCTCTTGTAATAGATGGATTCTCTGATTTTCTAGCTATCTTATCAATTTCGTCTATATAAACAATACCCTTTTGAGCTTTCTCTATATCATAATCTGCACTCTGTATTAGCTTTAAGAGTATATTCTCGACGTCTTCACCTACATAACCAGCCTCTGTCAGAGATGTGGCGTCTGCAATTGCAAATGGCACATTTAAAATTCTAGCCAAGGTCTGAGCAAGTAGTGTTTTTCCCGAACCTGTCGGGCCTAACATTACTATGTTACTTTTTTGCAGCTCTACATCATCAGCCTTGTAGTCAGAATTAATTCTTTTGTAATGATTATATACTGCTACTGCTAAGGATTTTTTAGCAGGGTCTTGGCCTATAACGTATTGATCTAGGAATTCCTTTATCTGAATTGGTTTCGGTATATCTTCCAGTTCCACATCTACTTCTTCATCAAATTCTTCATCTATAATTTCCTGACATAATTCGATGCACTCGTCACATATATAGACGCCAGGGCCTGCAATCAATCTCCGAACCTGCTCTTGGCTTTTTCCGCAAAAGGAACATTTAAGCTGCTTTTTTTCTTCAAACTTTGCCATTATTTCACCTCGCTATACTCTCTTGGTAAATATGTCATCGATTAACCCATAGGCCTTAGCCTCTTCTGATGACATAAAGTAATCCCTCTCCACATCCTTTTCGATTTTTTCTAAAGGTTGGCCGGTTCTCTCACTTAATATTTGATTTAACTGCTTCTTCGTTTTAATTAATCTTTCAGCATGTATAATTACATCTGTAGCTTGCCCTCTGGCTCCTCCAAGAGGTTGATGTATCATTATTTCACTATTAGGGAGTGCAAATCTCTTACCCTTTGCTCCCGCAGCAAGTAGGAATGATCCCATACTTGCTGCCATACCGATACATATTGTTGAAACATCAGGTTTTATAAACTGCATTGTATCATAAATAGCCATACCTGAGGTTATTGATCCACCTGGGCTGTTGATATACAAGCTTATGTCTTTGTCAGGGTCTTCTGCTTCCAAAAATAACAGCTGCGCTACTACAAGGGTAGCTGTTACATCGTTTACTTCATCTGCGAGGAATATTATTCTTTCCTTTAACAATCTGGAATAGATGTCATAAGAGCGTTCACCTCTATTGGTTTGCTCTACTACCATTGGTACTAAACTCATAATTATCCTCCTTATCGCAAAGTTCTCACAAGTAAAAACTATTATTTATTGTAATTCGTTATTTTGCTATATTGCTTGCTACTAAAAAGTCTATTACCTTTTGAACTTCAATGCCTTCTTTAATATTTTCTATATCTTCTGGTCTTAAAACAGTTTTGAATTGCTCAGCCTCTTGGTTATATTGCTTTGCAACCTTTTCTATTTCTGCATTCACATCTTCATCTGCTACTTCGATATTCTCAACCTTAGCAATCTTCTCAAGTACAAGCTGTACCTTAACTCTGCTTGAAGCCATGTTTTTGTATGACTCTTTAAGCTGTTCAAGAGTTGTATTCATGTACTTCATGTAGGATTCAAGATTTAATCCTTGATGCTGAAGTTGGTAGTCAAAATCTCTTAACATTGTATTAACTTGAGATTCAATCATTACTTCAGGAATATCTATCGTAGCATTTTCTGCAATCTTATTTAAAAGATCGTCTTCAAATTGTTGAGTAGCCATCTTTTGGCCTTCTTGCTCTCTCTTTGCTGTAATATCTGCCTTTAACTCGTCTAAACTATCAAATTCGCTTACATCCTTAGCAAATTCATCATCTAAATCAGCTAATTGCTTTTCTTTTATTTCTTTAACTGTAACCTTAAATACAACAGGCTTTGCAGCTAGTTCTTCATTTCTGTATCCTTCAGGGAAAGTTACATTAACGTCAACTTCCTTACCTATTTCTGCTCCAACTAGCTGCTCTTCAAATCCAGGTATGAATTGACCAGAACCGATTTCAAGTTTATAGTCTTCTGCTGTGCCGCCTTCAAACTGCACTTCATCTGAGAAACCTTTAAAATCTATAGTAGTGATATCTCCGGTTTTAACCGCTCTATCAGAAACCTCAACGATTCGAGCATTCTTTTCTCTAAGTGCATTTAATTCCTTCTCTATATCTTGGTCAGTTACATTATACTCTTTTTTAGGAACTTCTATCCCTTTGTATTCGCCAAGTATAACCTCAGGCTTCACTGTAATTTCAGCCTTAAATACCAAGCCTTTTCCGCTCTCTATTTCAACAATATCAATATCTGGTCTATCAACCGGCTCAAGATTATGCTCCTTAACTGCTTCTTCGTAGGCATCTGGACATACTTCATTTATTGCATCTTCATAAAATACACCTTCACCATACATCTTTTCTATAAAAGATCTTGGTGCTTTACCTTTTCTAAAACCATCAATCTTAAATTTTGCTGCATTCTTCTGGTATGATTTTGCCATACCCTTTTCAAGTGTTTCAGCTGATACCGTAATTTCCAGCACAACCTTATTATTTTCTAATCTTTCAACTTTTGAATTCATTTGTTTCCTCCTAGTTATGTTTTACATAATTATCTAAATAAAAATGGAAAATTGGCTAGCTTATGTAAAACAATAGATATTACTATAATCTATTGTTTTTATATATAACATTATTACCAATTTTGAAAACATTTTAATCCACTATATTATAACATATTTAGTATCAATATCAATAAATTTTTAAATGTGTCAATTTAGTGGAGCTTTGATAAATTGCTGTTTTCCGTGCTCTTAACTGCTATTAATTATGTAAGCACGTCTTGCTTGTTTATGGATAAAGCACATACTTTTATGTGCTTTATCTTAATTATAATATTCAGCTTTGTTTCTTTAAAAGCAATGTGATTTCATCTTTGTTATGAAACAACTGTTTAACTTCCTCTATGCTAAATACCTCTTGATAAATTTCTTTAACTTCTTTTATGCCACGTCTTACTTTATCACCCATAAGTTTAACTGTTACAATGGCATATCCATTGTTCTTCAGAAATCTGGATGCTTTATTGATCATGGTTGCTGTACTTTTAGGGTTAGAGCTAATATCTGCGGTTAATAAGTCAAAGCTTTCCTCCGGTAAATCCAACTCTGTAATATTTCCCTTAATGTTAGTATAGTTCTGGTATTTATTCAATCTGACATCCATAGGCAAAATATCAACAGCAGTGACAGCTATCTCCTTTTCTAAAAGCACTGATGTCCAGCCCCCTGGTGCAGCTCCAAGATCCAAAGCAGTATGTACATTTGATAAATCTAACTTAAATACGCTTATAGCTTCTAATAATTTGTACTTTGCCCTAGAGATATCAACTTCATCCTTCTTATAATGAATCATACCACCAGACCAAGTAGAAACGTTAAGCATTCCATGACTCATGCCTATATAGCATTTTGCACCATCAAGTAAGACTGAAATAATATAGTCAGGCTCTTTTATCTCTGGCTCTGAACCCATTTCAAGCAAAAGCTCATCTATTTTCCCCTTAAGATCAATAGGGTTAAAGTAATATTCTCCTCTAACTTTTCTAATCTGCACCGCTACCTTGACGTTTTTTTCAATAATGCTATTATGCTTCATTATCATAGCAGCTATTTCATCAGTAGTCATATTTTCATTGATTTCACCAATTGCATGGAAAGAGGATATGTGTCTTATAAACACTGGCTTGCTATTTAATAATGTTGTAGTAAAGTCTTCCTTTGACATAGTTGTTGCAGCCAAAAGTATACCATTGTCATAGTTTTGAAGGATTTTAAGCTGCTTATCTACTTCTCTTGCTTCCTCTAAGGCTTGATTTATATAGTTTGCGCTGGCAGTTATTGCAAACAGGTTTTCTTCGTTGCCATCCAATATTTTGATATCTGTCATTTCATCCATCCTCTATTATATTATTTCTCTCTCAAAGCTGATCATTTGAGTTCCTTGATGTGTAAGCATTCCTGTGTCACCTTCGACATTCATTCCATAGAAATCACCATTTACAGGCATTTCTATACGTTCTCCGTTCTCCAATTCAAAGGTCACATAATAACTAGTATGTGCCGAGCTGTCTCCTGCACCTCCCCAAGTATGAGGCCTTTTGGCAATTATCCTTGCAGGCAATGTTTCTACCGGTTTCGATTTGTTTGAAGCATATTGCTTTATGCTACTACCTATTCCGAATATAAACATGCCAATGACTCCAATAAATATTATGCCAAAAATGATAGGAAAGGCATTAAACATTACATTATCAAAAGGACTAAACATCTGCTATCTCCTCCTTATTATTAACAGCTTTCTGCTCATTATTAAAATTTTCTCTTCTAACATAATATATATTTATGATGATAACCGCAACAATAATCAACAAACCTCCTAAAATTTGCACAAAAGTCATTTTTTCACTTAGCAGAAGGTATGCTGATATTGATGCAACTACAGGCTCTAGCATTGCTAATATACTGGCAGAGGAAGATGTCAAGTATCTCAAACCACTAAAATACAAACCAAAAGGTATGATTGTAGCAAATATCGCCAGATATGAAACATAGGCGAACTCCATAAGAGTAATACCTCTCCACAGCACCCAAGGTGGCGATACAACACTGTATGCCAAGGCTCCGAAGCCTACAGCGTAAAGTAATACCGTCCAAGCATTTACTCTAGAAGAGCACGTTTTACCAAATATCGTATAAAAGCACAGAAAGAAAGCAGAGGCCAAGCCCGTTATAAGTCCGGTTATATTCAAGGTATTTGAAGCTGCAGTGTCCCTGCCTAAAATAATACAAACACTCCCTAGAAGAGAGATTCCAAGAGATAAAAAGATAGTTGAAGATAACTTCTCTTTCAAAAACACGACACTATATATCACTATCATAGCTGGTGCCAAATACTGTAAGAATATTGCCATACTTACATTCAGAGTTGCAACGGTAAAATAGTAAGTTGTTTGAACTCCTACTAAACCAACTACTCCGAGTACTGCAAGATATTTAGCATCCCTTGTCGTAATCTTAAGCTTTTGCCTATCAAATATCAGTAGTATAACAAACAAAAGTACAAAAGCAATATTCAGCCTCATATTTACCAGTTTAAACGGATTTACATTTGTATTTAATATGAATTTTGCTGCTGTAGCTGCAATGCCCCAGAAAAAAGCAGCTATTACGATTAGTATAGCCCCCTTGAATTCATTTTTCATATTAATCTCCCCTACACCATAATAAAAAAAAATATATATAACCAAATTATACATGAATATCTAAAGATTCGCTATAATATTGCAAAAACAAAAGTCCCGCATCTGCGGGACTTTATTATCTTACATATTAGGAGTTATTCTTTCTACCATATTATTTAATTCATTTGTAAAGCCGCTTATTGGTCTTCCGCCCTTTATTCCATTAACTACGTTTCTAAGTCTGTTTATAAAACCTGCATCTGTGCTTACATATACAGTATTTATATTCCTATTGCTTGTTTTGACTTGTTGTGCCACATTGCTTTTTATATTGTTTGTGTTTGTTGCATTTGCTGTATTATCTAAGGTTATACCAACATAAGCTGTATTACCCGATACTACAACATTTGCATTTCTAACACCATTAATTCCTTCAATTGCGCTAACTAGATTTTCATTTTCTTGCGCGGTTGTGTTATAACCCACATTATTGCCCAATGCATCGCTGTTGCCCTGACCATTATTGCGTAAACCATTGTTATAACCTAAGCCATTCCCATTGTTGTAACCCATACCATTGCCATTATTCAATGTGCCATTATTATATGAGATATCTCTTGTACCCCAGTTATTTGTAAGTGCTGGATCATTTTGTCCATTTGCATTTCCAGTCTGTCCAGTTCTATTATATTGATCATTTGTATTATAAGGTCTTCTAGCTGGTGTACATCCTGTAAAAATAACAACTGCAGCTAACGTAAAAGCTAAAACAAATAGCATTATTTTCTTCGCCATAAGTTATTCCTCCATTTTCAATTTTTTTTCAAATACTTAACCACAAGCATTTGTATTATTATTTTTCGTTTCAAGGGTTGATTATATCATTTTACTTTTTTGCTTTTATGGTTATACAATACAATAAAAAAAACAGTGGCTATTCATAAAAATATTGAATAGCCACTGTTTCAAATTTAAAGTTTAAAAAATCCATGGATTAACTACCAATTATATTCACATTAAAAAAAACAACTTTTTCCTAAAAATTCCTGTAAAATTGAATTGTTTGGCACCCCTGCGGCATCTGTAGAAAGAAAATAATTCAAAAACTTAACTAACCTTTTTGCTTCGATATATTCAGGTACGTCATTTTTTATTTTTACTAGCTGTGGTAATGCTACCTTCTTAAGCACACACAGCTCATAAACCAAGGAGGAATTAAACATTACATCTGCTTCCTCTTGAAATGGATATATATACGTATCTTCACCTCTTCTTACAGAATCCCATCGTTTAATAGTCGAAAGTGCATCTGTACCCCTAAATTGGAAATCCCTCACAATTCTTCTGATAAGTCTTAAATCAGAAGTAGGTATTCTATTATGATTGTCTACCCCTAAATGTGTTAGTGCACTGATATAAATCTTAAACTTTTTTTCCTTAGGAATATCTTGAGTTAGTATTTCATTTAGCCCATGTATACCTTCAATTATGACAATTTGATCCTCATCTATTTTAAGCTTTTTTCCAGTCCATTCTCTCATACCCTTTTGAAAGTTATACGTTGGGACCTCTACCAATTCACCTTTTATAAGCTTAGTCATTACATCATTAAAGGTTTCAATATCGATAGCTTCAACACTCTCAAAATCAAATTCTCCATGCTCATCAACAGGAGTATCCTCCCTATTCTTAAAATAATCATCAATAGATATGGAAATTGGCTTTAATCCATTTACCTTCAGCTGCACTGCTAAGCGCTGTGCAAATGTTGTCTTCCCAGAGGAAGATGGTCCAGCAATGAGAACAAGTTTTTTCTTTTCTTCAGAACTGGCTATCAAATCAGCTATCTGGGCGATTTTCTTCTCATGGAGTGCTTCTGCAACATTTATTAGGTCCTTAAATCTATTTTCAATAATTGCATCATTGAGATTACTTATATTCTGAATTTCTAAAATACTTCCCCACTTCTCAAACTCACGAAATATATTAAATAATTTTTTTTGCTCTATAAACTCTGGAATAATCTCAGGGTTACACTTCTCTGGAAATCTAAGTATCAAACCTGGCGAATAAAACCGCAGTTCAAAGGTCTTTAAATAAGCTGTGGAAGGCACCATATAATTATAAAAGTAATCATAATAGCCATAGCAGCTGTATACATTTACATATTTCTTTTCTCTATATTTTAGAAGTGCAATTTTATCATATTGGCCTGTTTTTCTAAACAACTCTTCAGCAGCCTTGTTATCCATTTTATTCTTTTTAAATTCCAGTTCCATACGAACAAGCTGATGCATTTTTAGCTCAATTTTCTTCACATCCTCTTCCGTCAAAGGATTATTATTTCCTGGTTCTTTGTGGACTTCACAATAAAAACCCTTGCTAAGAGAATGCTCTACAGTTACCTTTGCAGCGTTAAATACTTCTTTTGCAGCAATTATAAATAAAAAAGCAAGACTCCTAGAATAAAACCTATTTCCGTATGATGAACTTCTATCAATAAATTCTACCTTACTGTCTTGTGTAAGTTCCTTCCAAAGCTCTTTTAGTTCATTGTTGACAATGGCACCTAATATTTCTAATCCATGCTGAAATTGAAAATCCTTTGCAATGTTTATTAATTTGATCCCTTTGGGATACTCTCTTTCTAAACCATCCGGAAAAGTAACCTTTATGTACTCTTGCACAAATATCCCTCCAATATTTCTTTAGGTTTTATTTTATTGTATTCAAGAAATGTCATATTTAATATATTTCACAACATATGAATTAAGGAAAATATTTTGCGCATTCTGATTCATTTTAAAATGTTTAGTGCAAAACATATGACATTATAAAAATTCTAGGCATGAACATCACTAATTGTAATAAGTTTCGCTAAATTTTACCTAATTCCTTTATCCAATATCTATTGTATAACATAACCATTATAGGTTACTATTTTACAAGTTAAATTATATTGATATATATTTCCATATTATATATAAATTGGTATAATATTGTTACAACTCATTGTTAAATTATTAGTAAGGAGTGATAGTGGTGATTAATTACAAAATTGTGGGTAATAGCATGCAGCAGCTCTTATTAGAGTTAAATGCCGGCCAGATTATCTACAGCGAAGCAGGAAAGTTCTTATGGAAAACTGATAACCTAGAGTTTGAAACCTCCTTCAATGTAAGTGATAAAAAGGGTCATTTTGAGCAAAAGAGCGGCGGCGGTATGTTTGGCAAGTTCATGGACACGGCAGTGAATGTGGGTAAGAGAAAGCTAGCCGGCGAATCTGCAGCTTTTCAAGTTTTTAAAGTTACTCATGGACAAAGTGGTTTAGTTGCTTTTGCTCAAACAATTCCGGGTGAAATCATGGCTTTAAATATTGAAGAATATGGTGAGTTCTATGTGCAAAAGGATGGATTTATTGCTGCTGAGAACACTGTTGATTTTGACATAGCTCTAACTAAAAAAGTTGGTGCAGGTATGTTCGGCGGAGAGGGCTTTATATTAGAGAAATTTAGTGATGTAGGTACTGTATTCATTGGTGCATGCGGCAATTTTATCGAATTAAATCCAGCTGATTACGGTGGAAAAATACAAGTTGATACAGGCGCAATCGTTGGCTTCGACAAAAACATAATATATGACGTAGAATGGGTAGGCAAGAGCGTAGGTCAAGTGGCTAAAAATCTACTTTTCGGCGGAGAAGGCTTGTTTTTAGCTACTTTATCCGGCAATGGCAAGGTCATACTTCAAAGCATGAATATTACCAGCTTGGCTAGAACTCTATTCAAAAATTCTGTAAAATCTTCACCGGAGGACAGAACTGGCGGAAATGTCCTAGGAGGCTTAGGAAGTTTATTAGGTGAGTTTGGAGATAAATACTAAATTCATTAAGTCTATATTACATGAAAATGGGGAGTATTATTGTAAATGTAAACATTTTGTAACATGTTGTAAAACCATATATATTTATTACACTATTGGAGATATAATAATATCAGAAGAAAAAAAGTGCTAATACTTTATTCCTCCCCCTCATTTCATAGATATTTGCGGCATTCGGTTAACCGAATGCCGCATTATTTATTCTTCTTTTTTCGACAATCTTTCTTAATCCTTATTCAATACTAGTATTACATTTATAGGTCTTTTACATGTGATAATTTTTATCAACTGCCAGTGTTATTTATGAGCAGCTCTCTCTTATTATTTTCAACAGCAGTTAATTCTCTTTGAGTTTCTAGCTTTACTTCTTCTACCTTAGCTATTATACTTTTTATTTTTTGTATAAGCCTACTGACTTCTTCTTTATCAGTGCGAATCTTATCTCTCACATTTAAATCAGTAAATATGTTGTCAAACCAGAAATCAAACATTCTAGTTGTAGAATCTATCCCCACCTTATATGTTTTTTCGAATATTTTTATATCCGACAATTCCTTTTCCAAATCCTTTATCTGATAAGAGAGCCTATTAAAATCAGCCTGCGCATTGTCTATATGATTATACTTAGCCATATGACTTACCACTCCGCCTCTTGCCCAAATATCATAGGTAGCCCAGCCTTCTGCACTTTGGAGATGCTCCAAAGCACTTTGAGCTGTACCAAGCACAAGATAAGCAACTTTTTTTGCTTCATCAACCTCAACTAGCTGCTTGCTTAATTTTTCCCGCTCCTCCTGAAGCTTTCTATATATAAAGAAAGCTTTACTGGTAATGCTGCTTTTCACTATTTCTTCTCTTTGCATTAATTCAGCTTCATAAGCTTGCTTATTAACTAACAGAGATTGAATTCTAGAATTTAGCTGATATAGCTCACTTCGCAAATCTGAAACTCTATCCGATGCTTTGTCATATTCTATTTTTGCTGCAAGCATCTCTTGAGTCTCTTTATCCAATTTACCTTCATATCTTTTAATGAGCTTAAGCCATGTATTTGATAGTGAGTCTTTCTTCATTAGATCGACATCTACAGCTTCAGCATTGTATTGCCTCAGTATTCTTTGCATATCCTTTTCAGCGTCAATTATCCGTTCTTCTAACTTCTGCAATCTTTGCTGTAATACTGGAAGCATTGTCAAACTATTTCTCATATCCAATAGCTTCTGATTTTCCACAATATCACCCCTTATTTTTAAACTCATCAAACAACCCATAGTTAAAATTATACCAAGAGCATACTATACAATAATAAATATTTCTGATGTGATTATGACTTTTATATCCTTAATTTATACTTTATCACTATCCTTATGCAATATAAATTATTTTTGCATAATAAAAAACCTTCTGTTAAAAACAGAAGGTTAACTATCAAAATTAAATGGTGGGAGCGCGGGGGCTCGAACCCCGGACCCATTGATTAAGAGTCAATTGCTCTACCAGCTGAGCTACGCACCCACTTTATATTGCCAAGCTCGTCACCCGACTTATTTATTATATAAGAGAATTAACATAAAGTCAACACTCTTTTAAAACATTTTTTATTTTTCTTTGTAATTTTTTATCACCCTAAAGCCCATTTGATGTATCTTCAGCTTATCCATTCCTTCATCATAATGCATGCAGCACAATCTATTTCTATCTTGTTCATTCACCAGCCTATCTAGGTCATTTATATACATATGAGGATTTTCTTTACTATTATAGCTGCAAACATCTTGATATATATAATCTATTTTATGTTGTTCAAAATCCTGAAATATGTCATTTGGAATACATCTGGCGTCACCGCTGTAATAAATTTTACTGCCTTTATAATTAATAATATATCCATAGCATTCCATGTCTTCCACGTGCTCTACAGGTACATAAGAAAGAATAATTTCAAAATCTGAGTTAGCTAATTTGAATTCTTTATTAGGCCAACAAACAGTGTATAATTCACCACTTACACCCATATATTTTAATAGATTACTTAGATTTTCAATATCTGGAGTGAGAACGGTTATATTAGCATTAATAATGAAATTAGCATAAAAAATCAAATCTCCTAATGAAGCTACATGATCTGGATGCCTATGTGTAATCAAAACAAAAATATTTTTTACATCTTCTAAGAGCTTAAGTTCCTGTATTTTAGAGAATGTTGTGCTCCCACAGTCTAGTATTAAGATGGACTTTCCCTCTTTAATAAACGCACTATTATTACCCAAAGTTGTATTGAGCGCGCTTCCACTACCGATAAAATTAAGAAACATAAAGGGTCCTCCGTGATGTATTGTATTATTATCATTTTACACCAATATTGCAAAATTAAAAATACATTTATGTATATTAAAAGTAAATACTAAGTCTATATGTTATCCACTATCAGTAATTATATCTTAAATTTGTTGTCTTTTGTTAAATTTTAGATTATTATAATACTACAAGGAGGTGACAACATGATAAATCAAGAAAATATCCAAGGTTTCATTAAATGGGCAAATATTGTAGCTATTTTAACTATTATCTTTGGAGCATTGGCTGCCCTAGGAGGGGTTGTAGCCTTTATAATTGGTGCAGCTCCGGGTGTATTGATGATAATCTCTGGTGTAAAGCTTCTAAACGCTAAAAAAGCTGCACAAGAATTGGTTGGCATCGAAGATCCCGTATTATTTTCAGAAAAACTCAATCAGCTAATATCAGACTCAACTGCTTTCTTTAAGTTCCAAGGCATATACTATATAGCAAGTTTAGTCTTAGGAATTATAGGAATCATTATATATTCAGTTGTAGCAATAGCTTTTATCAGTAACATGCCAATGTACTAATACGATTGTTTATAAAACTTCTTTATATTTTATAAAGAAGTTTTTTTATTGCTCCTATACTGATACATATATATAATAATCATGCAAATCCTATAATATCAAAGAGAGAAAGGAATTTGCTATGCTAGGCTTCGCGTGTATTTGCAATACTTTACAAGAAAACGGGCGCTTTAGAACAGTTACGGTTAAAACACTTTCGAAACTCAGTGATGAAGAGCAGTCAAAAAAGCTTATATCCATTGCTGTAGATAACTTATATAACAGCCTTCAAATTCTAAAATGGTGTAAGGCAGAGAATATACTTATGTACAGATTTAGTTCTGATCTGATACCCTTGGCTACCTATGTGGAGGGTTGGAGCTGGTGGGAGAATAAAGACATACAGGATATGTGTTCTAAAATAAAAGAATTTGTATCAGAAAGCGGAATAAGAATTAGTCTTCATCCAGATCAGTTCTGCGTTCTAAACTCCGACAAAACTCATGTTGTGCAGAACAGCATAAAGCACTTGGAACACCTAAATAAACTTTCAAACATGATTGGCAACAAAATACTAATCATACACACTGGAAGCACCGTAGGCGGCAAAGAAAAAGCTATTCAGCGGTTTATTAGCAACTTTAACCTGCTATCCAAGGATATCCAAAACAAAATAGCCTTAGAGAATGATGATAAAAGCTTCGGTGTGTTGGAAGTGCTCGGCATCTGTGAGACCTTGGACATTCCAATGATACTTGATATACATCACTACAACTGCTTAAATACAGGAGAAAACTTATCTGGATTAAAGGATAGGATAGCCGCTACTTGGAAGGAACGACGACCCAAAATGCATTTGAGCAGCGGCAAAACAGGCTTTACGGACAGACACCACGCTGATTACATAAATGAAGAGGACTA
>JARBUB010000164.1 GCA_029239905.1 Clostridia bacterium | reverse complement strand
CTGGTTACCATTATAGTTTTTCTCATTAATATTTCTCAAAAGTACAATCAAGCAGAATATTGCAACTATATTAAACAAAGGAAATACGGTCATTTCAACAGTTGAGACCGCAACTCCAGCATTCTTCATTCCTATTATCATAGCTGTAATAGCAGTCAACATGGTCATTCCTTTAATAATTATTATAGATGACAGCAGATATCCGAAATGCTTTTTCTTAATAATCAAAACACCTGATAATATCGCTGCAGGTACTATGATTCCTAAATCCAATGCCTGAATAACCAAGGTACTGTAATGCTCTAGCCCCATTGGAATACCTCCTGCCATCAAAGGAGGTGCAATTCTGCCCATCCACATCATAAACAGCATAAAAGCAATAAATAGCTGGAAGCCCCCAATAAATCTAACCGGCAGCTTGGGACTAAAGGAATTTTTCAAGGCTGTCATGTCGAAAGACATGATACAAAGAATAAAGGCAAATAGGCAAGTTGACATCAGCATGACATATACCAAAAACAACGAATTGTACATGCTCAAAAATGTATAGGAGATATAAGCATATAGAAAATATCCAATTGTTCCCGTTAGCATGAGCCTACCTTTAAGTGACCCCTTTCTTGCTAAACCCAAAGAAATTAATAGCATCGGAATACCCAAAATCAAAGTCACAGCATCCTGTGCGATACCTTGCGCCGCTACTGATACTGAGTCATTTTGATATATTCCCCTGCCATGCAGCATAATATTTTCCCCATGCAGTGATAGAAACTGGTTCTCCTCTATGGCTTCACCCCATCCTGAAAATACCCCCTCAGCCGATGCTATAAAAGATAATACGGCTATAATTATAACCATTACAGTTATTGCTTTTTTGTTTCTCAAGCAAACCACTCCCTTTAATATACCTTCATGCTTTATGCATTTTTCATTATTTGTGCAAAACTATCAATTTTATCATCTTTGATAGTTGAAGTATCTTTGTTTGTCTTTGATATTACTTTTACAATTGTCTTCTCCATGAAGTTCATTTTACCAAATGTAAATTCTCCTCCAAAGCACTCTATTGCAATGGCTTTCGACTGCAGTTCCTGTGGATATGCTGCGTCTAGCTCCTGCTTTAGGCCATCACCTTCCTGTGATCCGCATATAAACAACCCAAGCTTTTTATTTATTAATTCTCCAAGATTTTTATTACAAAACTCTGTTGCCTCTTTATTAACCTTACCTACATAAACAGAACTGCCTATTATTACTTTATCATACTGTGATATATCTATAGCCTTTCCTGACTTCAGATTATAAAGTTCAACTTTCCCACCTAATCTTTGAGCCAATTTTGCTGCGCACCCTTCAGTACAGCCGTGTTTACTTGCATAAGCTATTAAAATACTCATTTTTAAAACCCTCCATTTTTATTTACTCAAAGCCACTTCAACAGCCTTTAGAATCGCTTTGCTGCTGGAAGTCGCGCCACTGACAACCTCTACATCCAATGACTGCCTTTTTATAATTTGATCTACAATTTTCTCTGCCTTCTTTCCCAAGCCATTGTCATGCTTCATAATAACTATATCAACTATTTTATTATCTTTTACTGTTACCTCTACAACTACTTTAACCAGCTTTCCTAAATATTCACCGGTATAGGAACCATCTGCAATTTTATTTAACTCTACTTTATCCATTTGAATTACCGGCAGTTCTTCTTGCATACCCATTGCCCTAATTGCAAAAACAGCTCCAATCATTAATATGAATATGGATAAGAAAACTATTCCTAAAATCTTCAAAGGCCTCTTCATCTTATAGCTCCTCCTTTCTTATCATTATTCCAGAGAATAAAGTTTTGAAATGCGTCTCTATTAAGGCATTTATTTGATCCTCTGCTATATCCTTTTCAATCATAAGCTTCATAATCAATCCAAAAGCAGATGTCCACATTACTTGCGCCGTCAGCTCTACATCACATTCAGAAAATCTACCCTGCTCAACGCCCCTTTTTATGGTTTCACTCAACAAAGCCATTGTCTTGCTGCTCTTAGAGATACCCTTTTTTAGAATCGTTGTCCTCTGTTTTAAAATAGGGTCATCATTCAGCATAACCGTCATATATTCATCTCGATTATCCAATGCAGCCTTTATATAGTTTGAAAACACTTCCTTGATTTCTTTTTCCGGCTGCTTTTCATTTCTTTCTACCACAGTTAAGGAGTTTAAAATTCGTATATACCCCTCCTCCACAATGGTCTCAATGATCTCATTTTTGTCCTTGAAATAGTGATAAATAATTGCGGGAGAGTACTCTATGGCATTGGTAATCTTACGTATTGACAGCCCCTTAATTCCTTCTTTTTCAATGATATCTCTGGCTGCTCCCAGGATAATACTTCTTATCTCTTCTTGCTTGCGCAATTGTCGTTCCTTCGTCATTATTAATCACCTTGTTTTCCTATTTTGAATTGCGTTCTATTATTAAACAGTGTTTAATAATATGATAGCTATATTTATTTATTTTGTCAATATTGGAATAAGCTGTAATTAAAAATAATCAAAAAAATACTATTAAGCAATAATAGTATTTTTCTCTGCTTATTTATTTCAAATGTTTTTTAATGCTTTCATGCAATTCAATCAGCTGCGCTTTATTATCTGCTGCCAACATAAGAGTGTCTCCCGCTTTCAGTATGGTTGCACCTCGTGGTGTTATAAATTTTCCCGCCCTGCGAATCATAACTATCAATATTTCTGCGGGAATATCTGTATCCATAATGGCCATACCAGACAATGGACTTCCCGCCGGAATCTTTATCTCCAACAATTCCGCATGCATTTCTCCCGAATAATCCGTAAAAGTCTTTAGTACTGTTTCTTCCTTCCCTATCAAGTCAAGCTTCTTCGCGATTGGTATAAAAAAGGTGCCTTGAACCAGAACTGATACCAATGCTACGAAAAAAACGGTATTAAATATCATATCAGCTACGGGAAGACCAGCCGTTAATGGATAAGTGGCAAAAACAATGGAAGCAGCGCCGCGGAAACCTACCCAAGAAACAAGCAGCTGTTCTTTTAAGGGTCTCTTAAAAATTGTTAACACACAAAACACTGCAATTGGCCTAGCCACAAATGTTAGAAAAGCTGCGACTGCTATTCCAATCAAAGTCACCCCCGGTAACCTTGAAGGAAACACCAATAATCCCAATGTAAAGAAAAGCAAAATCTGCATTAGCCAAGACATACCATCAAAGTACCTAACCAAGCTTATCTTATGAACCAATCTACTATTCCCCATAATTAATGCTGTAATATAAACAGCTAGGAATCCATTACCCATAAGAACGCCGGCTATAGAATAGGAAAGTATGGCAACACCAAAGACAATAATAGAATATAATCCATCAATATCCAGATTAATATGATTTATCAGCAATACAGCGATTTTACCCACAAGTATACCAATCAATACCCCTATAGTAATCTGCATAAATAGAAGCCATATAATATTTTGTCCTTCTCCTAACAGTAAACCTAGAAAAACCGTCGTTAACATATATGCGATAGGATCATTTGATCCACTTTCCATTTCCAGCATGGGAGCTAATCCATTCTTAAGGTTAAGCTTTTTAGAACGCAATATGGAGAATACTGATGCTGCGTCTGTGGATGATATGATTGAGCCTAAAAGCATTCCCTCAAGTAATGTTAATCCCAAGGCAAAATGTGCAAAAACACCTACTAATAAAGCAGTCAGGAAAACTCCCAATGTAGCCAAAATGCCAGCAGATAAAGCAATTGGTTTTGCTGTCTTCCAACTGGTTCCAAAGCCTCCCGAGAACATTATAAATATAAGCCCAAAGTTGCATAAGTCTTGTGCAAGCCTTGAATTATCAAAATATATTCCGCCTATTCCGTCAGAGCCCATAAGCATGCCGATGGCAAGAAATATAATTAGTGTGGGGATACCATATTTGTATAGCACCTTACTGGAAATTGCACATATCAGCAGGATAACTCCTGCAACTAGTAAAATCTGCATCTAACCCCTCCAATTTATTTGATTTTTGCTTGATGTCTCCATCTTAATAAAGTATCCATGATACATCTCTAATGCAGCTGTATAGCAGGAAATTATTATATAGTTATAATTGGCTTGCTAAAGGTTAATTTAGCTAATTAATCTTTAGCAGTATCCTCTTGTATCTATTATTATATAATAAATAGAGCCACTAAACAATGAAAAAAACCGTAAAATCGTTAAATATAGGCGAATTTCGCTTCAAACAGCTTATTGATATGTTTAATATGAATTTCCTTCATCCTCCTCTTCCGCAGCTCATAGTTCTTCTATTCTTGATTTTACTTGTACCTTTTGGTTCCAATATAGAGGTACTTAATTTCCTCTATATTGGAACCTGGGATATCGTAACACAAAAAGAGAACCCCATGCTATGAACAAGGGGTTCTCTCTTTGCTATATTTCTTCCCACAAGGGTACTTCCACGGTCACTTTGAATAAATCTCCATCAATATCTACCTTAAACCTGCCACCCTGCAGGTTTGTCAAACCTTGGGCTATGGACAGCCCCAGCCCTGAGCCCTCTGTGGTTCTGGAGGCATCTCCCCTGACGAAGCGTTCTGTAAGCTGTTCAGGAGTAATCTCAAGAGGAAAGTTTGATACATTTTTTATCGTTAAAGTTCCATAGTTTTGACTTTTTTCTATATTAACATATACTCTTGAGTTCGGCATTGAGTATTTCAACGCATTGGATAGCAGGTTTTCTATGATACGCCACAAATGCTTGCCGTCAGCGAGTACAAATAATTCTTTTTCCTCTGTATTAATGCGTATATCTAGACCCGCTTTCACTATTTTCTCTTCATATTCACCATAAGCCTGCATTACGAGCTGATGCATATCAACCTTCTCTTTGCTGACATTCAAGTTCCCGCTGGAGGCTTTGCTGGCTTCAATCAAGTCCTCTATCAACTGTTTTAATCTTGCTGCCTTCTCTTCTAAAACTCCAATATAGTTCAATGCATTTTGATTCTCCAGATCTTCTTTTTTCAGCAAATCAACATAGTTTATTATTGATGTAAGAGGAGTCTTTAAATCATGAGAAACATTGGTAATCAGCTCTGTTTTCATACGCTCGCCTTTGACAGCTTCTGCAACTGCTTTCTTCAGCCCCCTTTGTATTCCTAGTAAATTTTCAGCAAAGCCTGCAAAGGCAGCTGACATTTCATTGATATTCAAGGGATAATCCAAATTGCCGCTTGCCAACTCCTTGGCAGCCTCCATAATCTGCGTCAAATTTCTAAGGGACTTTGCAGCAAAATATACTGCGGCGACGTTGAAGCCTATCAATAAAAGCCCAGAAAGCATAAATCCAAAAATACTGCTATATCGCCATGTTGGTAGAAACCAAGTTAGCAAAATTCCGTTTACCCCTCCATACCCTAACAAAACAAATATGGTCCATGCTTTGAAAAGTTTACCGCTAAAGGCTAATATCGCAAGTTTTTTCATTTTAAGAAAAAGCTTGTATGTCAATGAGTTTGTAAATACCTGTCTATTCTTTATCTGACGTACCATTGATAATATATAGGATAAGCCAATTAAAATATCTATGCTCAATATAATTGCCGCTGCTATAAACAGCGTAGTATTACTGCCATAAGATGCTTCTTGCACTAGTGCTATAGATATGATAGCTGCTATAAATACCAGCACAGACTGTACATCAGTGTAAATTTTATCAATAGATTTTAAAACTATTTCTCCTTTTTCTTCTTTGCGCCCTGCTACATAAACAAGGTAAATAAAGGCTGCCAGCATCAGTATTATTGAAGCTATCACTGCTGTAATTATATAGGGTAAGTTCGCCTTCACTTCAGAAAAGTGATTAAAGCCTGTATAGAATATATCTCCTGACTTTAGGGGTTCTACTATTGCTGTGTGGATTTCATAGTTAGTACCTGACAGCATTTCCTTTATACTAGTTTCATACATGAAGTTATCAGTACCGGAACCTTCCTTGTTAAAATGTTTATACGATGGCTGCTTTTTCAACAAAGCCACTCGGTCGGCTGCATTTATATTTCCAACTGAATCACCTGTGACAGAATCTTTAATATAATAGAAAAAATTCACTGTGCTATCAAGTCTGTTTTTTATAATTTGATATCTATCTGCATCTTCTGATATCGTACTTTGTGATGCGCTTGTAATTATTATTCCATCCTGATTCCTTAACTTCACCTGAAGCTCTACTGCATTATGCACAAGCCTTGAATATTCCGAGTTAAACTCTCTTGTGTCATAATAGCTTTTGCTGCTTAGAATATCTTCATTAAACAATAAAAATATACCGCCGCCGGCTGCACTCATAAAGCAAAGAAAAACCAGAATGAATGCAATAGTTTTTATACTAGTTGAATATTTAATATTTCTCAATTTTATATCCAATGCCCCACACCACCTTTAAATATTTTGGTTCCTTTGGATTTATTTCTATTTTTTCCCTTATACGTCTGATATGCACTGAAACAGTGTTATCAGCTGAATA
>JARBUB010000163.1 GCA_029239905.1 Clostridia bacterium | reverse complement strand
ATTCTTATGACTATCTACAATTGCAACGATGCGTTCTCCTCCATCTTGAGCCAGTATGCTATTCATACTCTTTTCTAAGCCCATAATGCCTTTTAAATCGCTTTGTTTTATATATCCGATTACATGCCTTGCTAGACTGTCTTTAGAGTATCTTATTTTCTTTTCAAGAATGCTTACGCCCTTTACCATTCCTTTTTCTATTGATTCTATGTCCTTATTCGAAAAGTCCTTCGTTTTAAGCTCCACAGTACCACTGCTATTTTTCATCATTTCAAGTATATCCTCTTTGGATATACCAGCAGCTCTTGCCACTACCTCTGCTGTTGTATTTTTATCTGTAACATATTCCGTTATCGCTATAAACTTTTTTAATTCTCTATCTGTAAATGAAATCATATTGCTATCAAAAATTTGCCCTCTGGCTACACTGCTTTGAAATTCATATTGCCTTTGATCCGCGGCCCTAGCTAAGTAACTCTCACTTTTCACTACCTGAATCCAAAATAGTCTTATAAGAATTACCGCAAAAAACAAAAGAAACAATATGCCAAGTGCTTTTAGACGCTTTTGAACTATTGTCAACTTATAAACTTCTTGATTTTCAGTTTGAATAGCTTTTGATTCTTCCAAGGCAACATCACTCCTTTTCCTTATTGTTGTCAAAAAAGGAGCGGTTAATTCAGTTTGCTCAGAAAAACAAAAGACCTGCAAATGAATGCAGGCCTTGTATAAGCTTAATATTATTCCTCACTATCAATGATTGTCTTGATTTTTGCAACCATAATGTCAATTGCAACCTTGTTGTGACCACCTTCAGGTATTATGATATCTGCATAACGCTTCGTAGGTTCAACAAACTCAAAATGCATTGGCTTAACTACCTCTAAATATTGATTAATAACAGATTCTAGTGTTCTGCCTCTCTCGTTCATATCTCTCATAATTCTTCGTATGACACGAACGTCAGCATCTGTATCAACAAATATCTTGATATCCATCAATTCTCGAACTTTTGGGGAGTCGAGGACTAAGATACCCTCAACTAAGATGATATCTCTAGGCTCAACGGTGATCGTTTCCTTTTTTCTATTATGCACAGTAAAATCATATTGTGGCTTTTCAATTGCTTGTCCACTAAGCAATTGCTTTAAATGTGTTATCATCAAGTCTGTGTCAAAGGCAAGAGGATGGTCATAATTCACTTTTACTCTTTCTTCGGGAGGCAGGTGGCTCTGATTTTTGTAATAACAATCCTGTTCAATAATTGAAGCTTTCTTTTTGGGGACACTTTCAAATATTGCTCTTGCAATCGTGCTTTTACCTGAACCCGTACCACCTGTGATTCCAATAATAACTGGTCTTTTCTTAGTTTTGCTACTCTCCATCTTTTCTCTCCCTTCTTAATATATCAAACCTCGAAACAGGTTTTGCCATCTTTATTTTTATAATCATTTGCGGATGAGGTGCTGATTCTATTTCTTCACCTTCACTATTCCACATCTTTTCTAGCTTTTGAGCAAACATATCTCTTTTAGGACCAATTATTTCAATTTCATCACCGATAACCATTTTGTTACGCTGTTCAACTGTTGCTATACCAGTTTCAACATCATAATCTAATACCAGGCCGGTAAATGCGTAGTCTCTCACATAAGCACTGCTATCATATACTTGACCAGAGCTGTCCGGTTTATTATTATAAAATCCTGTGCTAAATTCTCTATGACTAGCCTTACTAAATTCATCCAACCATTCCTGTTTGAAGACATAGTTAATTGGATCCGACAAATAGCTGTCAATGGCCATACGATACGCTCTGACAACACTAGCTACGTAGTAAGCACTCTTCATGCGTCCTTCTATTTTAAAGCTTGTAATGCCCGCTTTTACAAGTTCAGGTATATACTCTATCATGCATAAGTCTTTGGAATTGAATATATATGCGCCTCGTTCATCCTCTTCAATTGGCATATATTGACCCGGTCTTCTTTCTTCTACTAAATAATACTTATATCTGCAAGGATGCGCGCACTCACCTTTGTTTGCATCACGGCCAACCATGTAGTTGCTGAGTAAGCATCTTCCAGAATAACTCATGCACATAGCACCATGAACAAAGGTTTCAAACTCTAAATCCTCAGAAGATTTTTCAGTAATTTCCTTAATTTCATCAAAGCTTAGCTCTCTAGCAAGTACAATTCGCTTAACGCCTTGCTTATACCAAAATTCTGCACTTTTATAATTGGTGTTGTTTGCTTGAGTGCTAAGGTGAAGCTCCATATTCGGCACACTTTCCTTGGCTGCTAAATATACGCCGGGATCAGAGAAGATAATCGCGTCTACGTTAGCATCCTCAAGCTCCTTTAGATACTCTGGAAGGCCAATAAAGTCTTCATTATGAGGAATTATATTAACTGTAACATAAAGTCTTTTATTATTATCATGAACAAACTTAACAGCCTCTTTGATTTCTTCAATATCAAAGTTTCCTGCAGAGGCTCTAAGTCCAAATTTTTCACCACCAATATATACAGCGTCAGCACCATATATAATTGCCATTTTTAATTTTTCCATATTCCCTGCTGGTGCAAGCAACTCAATCTTTCTCATCTAAAACTACCTCCTTAAGCTTACAGCTTATTGAAACACCGTCTCCCATTGGTATGATTGTAGTTTGGAGACTTTCATTGTTTGATATATAATGTAAAAACTTTTTTAATCTTTTTACGATTGTTATCTTTCTTCTGATTAGCAAGCTTCTTTCTGCAACCATGCCTCTAAAAAGCACATTGTCACAAATAAATAACCCGCCTATCTTCAGCTTGCCGATGCTTTTCTCAAAAAAGTCCATGTAATGTCCTTTGGATGCATCAACAAATACTATGTCATAAATACCATCAACTTGATCCAATACCTCACTGGCATCACCAATCAATACATTGATATTTTGCTCCATTCCGGCTTTTTTTATATTTTGTATTGCAATATTTGCGTTCTCTTCATTTTTCTCAATTGTCGTTATTTTAAAGTTATCCCCGGCAGATAAGCCCATTAAGATTGCTGAATAGCCTATCGCAGTGCCTACCTCTAGTATGCTATTACTATTGGTTGATTTTATCATCACTTTTAAAAGTCCTGCAACATCAGGAGTTACTATAGGTGTATTATGCTCTTTTGCATAAGCCTCTAGATCCTCTAGGATTCCTTCGTGCTTCGGAATTAAATCGGTGAGGTAGCTATTTATGTAATCATGATTTATTTGAGACATCTTATCACCTTAATTCTTAAAAAAATACATGGGTTC
The DNA here is from genome assembly GCA_029239905.1 of Clostridia bacterium. GTDB lineage: Bacteria > Bacillota > Clostridia > Lutisporales > Lutisporaceae > GWB2-37-7. The sequence goes on along the minus strand of JARBUB010000163.1, from coordinate 9,536 downwards.
ACCATGTATTTTTTTATATTATTGATTTATTTTATTCTGTGCAGCTAGATGCTCCTTATACGTTCTTGAGAAAATATGTGAGCCATCTTTTGTTGCAAAAAAGAATAGGAAGTCAACATCATCAGGATACAAAGCAGCTTCAATAGACTTCGCTCCTGGTGAAGCAATAGGACCTTTTGGCAGTCCTGCATACATATATGTGTTGTATGGAGAATTAACTTCCAAGTCCTTGTAAGTCAACACTGGTTTTTGTTCCTTCAAGAGATACTGCACTGTGGCACAGGATTCCAGCTTCATATTCTTTTTTATTCTATTGTGAAAAACAGCCGAGACTAGTTTTCTATCCTTATCTAGCTTAGCTTCTCTCTCTATGATTGATGCAAGTGTTATCACTTGATCAAAAGTCATATTGAGTTCTTTGGCTCTTTGCCTGTATTCAGCTGTAAAGACTTTATCAAATCTTCCCAGCATTTTGTCGATTATTTCTTGTTCCGTTGCGTTTTTAAATACTTCATAGGTGTCAGGAAATAAATACCCCTCAAGCTTACCTTCTCTGGAAGGTATGTCCTTAATAAAGGAATAATTAAAATCTGATTTTTCTATAGCAGCATAGAATTCATCTTTGTTGATAAGTCCCTGTGCTTCTAGCCTATCTGCTATTTGTCGCAATTCAAAGCCTTCTGGTATCGTAAACCTTGCTGAATTTGTCTCAGCGTTGCCGGCTGCCAGTTTGTTTACTATTTGCTCTACTGACATGGCGCTGCTTAATATATATTTGCCTGCCTTGATTTTACTAGCCTTGTCGCTAAGCTTGCAGTATATAGAAAATACATTGGCATTTTTGATGATGCCCTGATTCTCCAGCTGAGATGAAATTGCTTTTACACTGCTTCCCTTTGCAATTGTTATTTCTTGTTCTGTACCATTTGGTGCAGCTGCTGCTAAGTTAGAATTATAGTATTGATAACCTAAAATTGTAGCAGCAACTACTAGTACTATTATAAATATAGTAAATCTAAATACATTGTTTATAACCTTACGTTTCTTCATAACTAACCTCACACAATTATATTTCGTGTTAAATATTTTATTTTTATCAAATAGCACGAAATGTTATCCTCTGATCAAAAATCGCATAAAATACTATACTTAATGTTAAGTTTTAGTACGATTTATATCAAAAATGTTACCATTAATTATATATCTTACGACAGGTTTTGACAAGCAAACACTATTTATTTTTATTAGATTTTGCTCTCAAATTATTGTCCAATATTCTCTTACGAAGTCTTATGGATTTTGGTGTTACTTCAACCAACTCATCCGCAGCAATAAATTCCAAGCAGTTTTCCAAACTCATATCTACTGGAGTAGTTAATCTCATCGCTTCGTCAGTTCCAGAGGCTCTCATGTTGGTTACGTGCTTCTTCCTGCACACATTAACTTCTATGTCACCCTGCTTCGCATTTTCGCCTACTATCATACCTTCATATACTGATACGCCAGGTCCTAAGAATAATAATCCTCTGCTTTCAGCATTGAAAAGTCCATAAGTGCTTGTTTCACCGGATTCAAAGGATACCAAGGATCCTCTTTGACGCTCTGGTATTTCACCTCTGAAAGGCTCATAACCCTCAAATGTATGATGGATTACCCCATTACCCTTGGTGTCAGTCATAAATTGTGATCTATAACCGATAAGACCTCTAGCTGGTATTTTGAACTCTATTCTTATATAACCATCAGTAGTGGTTGTCATGTTTGTCATTTCTGCTTTTCTTGTTCCAAGCTTATCCATTACTGCACCAACGTACTCTTCTGGAATATCAATTGTCAGATGCTCAATAGGCTCATGTCTTACTCCATTAATATCCTTGAAAATAACTGATGGCTTGGAAATTTGGAATTCGTAGCCTTGTCTTCTCATTGTTTCAATCAATATTGAAAGATGAAGCTCGCCTCTTCCTGCCACTTCAAAGCTGTCTGGAGAATCTGTTTCAAATACTCTCATGGCTACGTTAGTCTCAAGCTCCTTGAACAGACGTGCACGAAGATGTCTTGATGTAACGAAATCTCCCTCTCTGCCTGCAAATGGGCTGTTATTAACAATGAAGTTCATTGAAATTGTTGGCTCTTCGATTTCAACAAATGGTAGTGCTTCTGGGTTTAGTGAGTCAGCTATGGTTTCGCCGATATTAATATCCTCCATACCTGATACTGCTACGATGTCACCCATTGAAGCTTCTTCAACTTCAATTCTATTCAAGCCTATGAAGCTGTATACTTTAGCAACCTTTACATTTTGCATTGTGCCGTCTCTTCTGCATAATACAGCATTTTGGTTGCCTTTAATCTTTCCTCTTGCAATCTTACCAATAGCAATTCTTCCTACAAAGTTATCATACTCAATTGTAGTAATCAAAAGCTGTAGAGGTTGATCCACATATCCCATTGGTGGATCTACTCTAGCTATAATTGTATCAAATAATGGTGTTAAATTATCTGATACATCTGCTATGTTATGCATTGCTATACCAGCTTTTGCAGATGCATATACAATAGGGAATTCCAATTGCTCATCATCAGCACCAAGCTCTATGAATAGATCAAGTATCTCATCTATTACTTCATCAATTCTTGAATCAGGTCTATCAATTTTATTTACAACAACAATTGGCTTCAGATTCAAATCAAGTGCTTTCTTAAGCACGAATCTTGTCTGAGGCATTGGGCCTTCAGCAGCATCAACAATAAGTAAAACACTGTCTACCATTTTTAGAACTCTCTCAACTTCTCCGCCGAAATCTGCGTGTCCAGGAGTATCTATGATGTTAATCTTAACACCGTTGTAGGATATTGCTGTGTTTTTTGCAAGAATTGTAATGCCTCTTTCTCTTTCAAGGTCATTTGAGTCCATTACTCTTTCTGCTACTGCTTCGTTTAATCTAAAAGTTCCACTTTGTCTGTTTTGCCGTGGTCAACGTGGGCTATAATCGCGACATTTCTTATATCTTCTCTCTTTTGCATTAGTTACTGCATCCTCTTTCTTATTATAGATTATTGTATTATATTAAAACCTGCACTGCTTGTGAAATTATTTCAAATTCAGCAGGAGTTGTACCTTGTTGTTCACCATCAAATTCTAGTAAAGCAATAGGTTCACTAGTAACCTTTACTTTCTTTCCTTTGTAGTGACGAATCTTTTGATGGGTTAGATGATTTCCATTATAAATCAAATGAAAATCTTTAATCAGTTCCAATGTTTTAAAATCGCCTATCACTATTATATCCAATAATCCATCATTCACTTCAGAATTAGGAGATATATACATGCCTCCACCAAAATATTTAGCGTTGGCAACGATGACGCTATTGATTTTTTCATTTAAAACCACCTTGCCATCAATTTCAAGCCTAATGTTTTTGTTTCTATATTTCAAAATTGTCAGCATGGCGCCAATTAGAAATGCAAGGAAGCCTTTTAAGTGTTTTTTCGTTTTATTGACTCTTCTTGTAGTTTCCCCGCCTAAGCCAACATCAGATATATTTAAAAAATATTTGGAGACATCCTTGCCTGAAGTGTGAAGAAAGCTAACCTTTCCTACATCAAGCTTTTGGACTTCATTCTTTTCTAGTATTTTTACAAAATCCTCAAAGCCCTTTTTTATTCCAAAGGACCTTATGAAATCGCAGCCTGTACCCCTTGAGAAAACAGCTAATTTTGTATTGGCATTAATAATATTTCCATTTTCAAAGAATCCATTTATAATCTCATTCATAGTACCGTCACCACCGACGCTTACAATCAAATCATAACCACTTTTTATTACTTCACGAGTAATGGCCGTGGCATGTTCAGGATATTCTGTGAAAATCCAATCGAATTTATAGCCTTTTTCTTTTAGGTGTTTTTCATAGCTTGGCCACTCTTTAAGAGTCTTTCGACCTGCTGAAACAGGATTTACTATAAAGAATATTTTTGAATCCAACATGCTCCCCCCTAATAGGCATCAAAAATGCCTTGATTGTGTCAAGGCATATCTACAATATTATATCACTATTCTACATTTATTGCACTAAACTTTTTATAACAAGATTTTTTTGATAGATTTTATTGCTCTTTTGCAAAAAAATCTACTGGGCGTATATGCGAAGCAGGGGATATATGCCACCGCTTATTGCTGAAATTTACCCCCCACTTATAGAAGTGGGAGAAATCTTTTCACCTCGTTATATTTCCATGATAATAGGAAGAATCATCGGATTTCTTTTTGTTTTGGAGTATATAAATTCCTTTAGACTCTCCTTCACTTGCGACTTAATGGTACTCCATTCTGTGATTTGCTTTTCTTCGCATTTGGCTAAAGCTTCCTTGACAATGGATTTTGCCTCTTCCATCAAATCTTCAGATTCTCTAACATATACAAATCCTCGAGAAATTATATCCGGACCTACCACAACCAGCCCTGATTCCTTGCTGATTGTTACTACAATAACGATTAACCCATCCTGCGACAGATGTTTTCTGTCTCTGAGTACAATGTTGCCTACATCACCAACACCTAGACCATCTACAAGAATTTTTCCCGCAGTAACAGTTCCGTTGGTTTTTGCTGTGTCTTTGGTGAGCTCTAATACAGAGCCATTATCAAGTATAAATATGTTTTCCTTTGCTACACCCATGTTCTCAGCAAGCTTTGCGTGGAGCTTAAGATGTTTGTATTCTCCATGAACAGGTATAAAGAATTTTGGCCGTACAAGTGCCTGCATAAGCTTTAGCTCTTCTTGGCATGCATGACCAGAAACGTGTATATCTGCCAAGGATTCATATATCACATCAGCACCTTTTTTGAACAGCTGATTGATAACTCTTGTTACAAACTTCTCGTTTCCTGGAATAGGAGTAGCAGAAATAATTACTCTGTCATTTGGCATGATATCTACTTTTCTATGATCAGAGGATGCCATGCGTGAAAGTGCCGCCATAGCTTCGCCCTGACTACCAGTTGTTATAATTGTAACTTTATCTGCAGGGTATTTATTTATGCTATCAATATCGATTATAGCACCTTCAGGTATCTCCATGTAGCCTAATTCAGTTGCTACACCAAGAACATTCACCATGCTTCTGCCTACTACTGCAATCTTGCGTCCAAACATAAGAGAAGCGTTTATTGCTTGTTGTACCCTGTGAATGTTAGATGCAAAGGTAGCAATAACAATTCTGCCTTTTACATCTCTGAACAGCTCAATAAAGCTTCCTCCCACAGTGCTCTCTGACATTGTATATCCTGGTCTCTCAACATTTGTACTGTCGCACATTAAAGCCAGCACACCATGCTTGCCAAGCTCCGCAAATCTGTGTAGATCCATTTTTTCACCGTCTATGGGCTGATAATCTACCTTGAAATCACCGGTATGCACAATGACTCCTACAGGTGTATGAATTGCAAGTGCGACCGAATCAGCGATGCTATGACTAATCTTTATAAATTCAACTTCAAATTCTCCAATTCTTACTTTATCTTTAGGTTTAATTGTTTTTAGCTCAACCGAACTGAGCAATCCATGCTCCTTGAGCTTGTTTTCAACCAATCCTAATGTTAATTTTGTACCATAAACAGGTACATTGATTTGTGGTAGAAAATAAGGAAGAGATCCAATATGATCCTCATGTCCATGGGTTAGAAAAATTGCACTTACTTTCTCCTTGTTTTTTACTAAATAAGATATGTCTGGTATAACCAAATCTATACCCAGCATTTCTTCATCAGGAAATGCTAAACCACAATCTATGACTATAATGGTATCTTTGTATTCAATAGCCATCATATTCTTGCCAATTTCCTGCATTCCGCCCAAGGGAATCAGCTTAAGCTTTGATTTGCCTTTTGCCACTTATATCAATCCTTTCTTTTTAATCCGTACGTTGTCGGCATTTATATTATACAGTATTTTTTTACATTATGTAACTAAATTTTACTATTAGCTAGATAGGTTGCTTTTTTTCTGTGTTCGCTTAGTTTATCTGTATTTTTGGTTATGTTACATAAACCTATACCATTTAAACTAAAAAAAGGATACACAGTAGCGTATCCTTTACAGTACGAATATTATTTCTTATTACTTGCATGCACTGCAGTAGCCAAAAAATTTAACATTGTGGTCGGTAATGGAAAAGCTATATTTGTTTTCTACTTGTGTCTCTAGCTGTTCTAGAAGATCCTCTTCAACCTCTATAACTTTGCCACATTTCTTACATACGAGATGGTGATGCTGATGGTCTTCATTATGTGTTATCTCGTATCTTATTCTGCCGTCATCAAAATTATGCTTATATACTAGACCGAGCTCATCTAGAACTTGCATAGTTCTATAAACTGTAGCCAAACCAATTTCAGGGCAGAACTTCTTTACTAAATCATATATCTCTTCAGCACTTAAATGCTTGCCTTCATTCTCTGAAATTGTATTTAAAACAGATCTTCTTTGAGGGGTCAGTTTAAAACCTTTTTCTTTGAGTCGTTCTTTTATATTATCATATCTAATTTCCATCAGTTCATCTTCCTTCAACAACATTATATATAATACTATCTCGAAAACAACCCCATGTCAATATTTAGCAACTATTTTGTGCCTTTTTCAATGCTGCATTTTAAGCAATTGCCGCTGCATCCTTTACAATTGTTAATAATTGCACCGCATCTTGGACATTTGTTTTCTGCCCCTTGAATAAATTCATAACCACACTTAGGGCATTTAGTCTTATTCATATAATCACCTTTTTTCATAGTTTTAATGAAAGATTCTTAATAATATACTTTTAGAATATAAATGCAACGATTCCGCCTACTCCGAAAGCTACAACAAAGCTGCCTAACCATATAATAAGTGCATCCTTATAGCCTCTTTCCTTAAATATAACCATTATCGCTGCTATACACGGTACAAACAATGTCATAACGATTAGCGAAACCATGGTTTGTATTTGAGTCATTGAAACTGATGTTAAGCCTGCTGCACCAAAGTCTCTTCTTATGATTCCCATTATAAATGCAGTAGCTGTTTCTTTAGGAAGGTCTAGAAGTCCCACAGTAATTGGTGCTACAGCATTTTGTATTGCAGTTAAAATGTTTGTATATTGCATAACACTGATTAAAAAAGCACCAAGTAAAAATAAAGGGGTTGCTTCCTTTAGGAACATCCATGTTTTTTGTGCTGTCTTCATCAATACATTTTTTAATTGAGGTAGTCTAATTGGAGGCAAGTCAATCAAAAGCTTTGATGATTCTCCTGGCATGAATTTATTTAAAAGTGTTCCTGCCACTATGAATACTGCCAAAATTGTCAGTACATAAACAATTGTATAATAAGCTCCCAGTTGAGATATCAAACCGGCTATAACTCCTAATTGAGCAGAGCACGGTATAGCTAGTCCCAGTAAAAAAGTAGCAATTATTTTCTCTCTTTTTGTACCTAATATTCTGGTTGTCATGGTTGCCATTGTAACACAGCCAAAACCTAATATTAATGGAATGATTGCTTTACCATTCAAACCCAATGAGGTCAAAGATCTATCAACTAATGCTGCTATTCTTGGAAGGTAACCGCTGTCTTCCAGTACGGCCATTAGAATGTAAAAGCCTACAATCAAAGGCAAAAGAAGTCCAAGAATATAAATTGGCGCCATGGTCAAAATACCGAATTCTCCAATGAGCAAATCTCCAATGAAGGTACCTTGGGCAACAAAATTTCCTGCGATACCCTCTATGAAAGGTCTGTACATTCCTTCCATGATTGTTTCTTCTGTAATTCCAACCACTGTACCTGCTACAAATACACCAATAATCTTATACATTATGTATAAAGTTACTGCCAACATTGGAATACCCGTTATAGGTCTTAGCATCCACCTTCCAATTTTCGTTCTGAAGCTTGCACCTTTATTGCTTTCTATTACTGATTTCGAGATGATTTCCTCAACTTCTTTTCTTCTTGCAATATATATTTCATCTCTTAAGCCGCTGGTATGTACATTATGTCTCTCAGCAACTGTTTCATCATCTTCTAGTACTAGCAGCGCTTCAGCTTCATTATCAACTTTATCTATAAATTCATTTATTTTCTTTGTTAAATCAGAATTTCTATTTCCTACTCTTGCCTTAGCAATCGAGTTAAGCACTAAATCCAAACCTTCTGCTTTAATTGCAGTTGTTGGAATAACCGGGACACCTAGCAGCTGCTCCAGCTTAGCTATGTCTATACTGAGACCATTTCTTTTCACGTCATCCATTAGATTTAAGGCAACCAACATAGGTTTACCCATGTCAATAAGTTGCTTTGTTAAGAATAAGTCTCTATCTAAATGCACGGCATCAACTACATTCAATATAACGTCGCCAAATAAAATTACATCTCTTGCCACAGTCTCTTCTTCGTTGAACGAGGAAACTCCATATACTCCAGGAGTGTCTATTACAACGTAATCTTTATATCTTCCATAGCTTATATCAACAGTTGTACCAGGGAAGTTTGAAACGTCCACATAAAGACCCGTAAGTTTGTTAAAGAATACTGATTTACCAACATTGGGGTTTCCAACTAATACAAGCTTCTTTTCGCCATCTTTAATTTTAATATTTACATTACTATCATGACAGTGTGCCATTATCTTACCCCCTCAATGTCTATGTTGGCAGCAAGCCCTCTTCCAATTGCTATTTCTTGCAGTTTGCTCTGAAGTATTACTGGTCCTCCAGGTAGCTTTTCACTGCACATAAATACTGCGCCTTCATATAATCCGATTCTTATGGCTTGTGATTTTATATCTTTATCATTAATGTTTTTTATCATTACCCTGCTTCCCTTTTTTGCTTTATCTAATGTCATGTAAATTCCCCCTATATCAATAGATATTTTATTTCTATTATGCATTCTTATATACGAATTCTTATCACAAATTAATTCTACGCTCGTTGAGAATGATTGTCAATACCAATTTGTAATTTTTATCATTATTTAGTTAATAATACAAATTTTTAATAATTTGATAAAAAACAATTAGAATTGTATATGTTCTTAATGAAATAATCTTAAGAATTCTAGTAGCAGTTATGGAGGAATTCAGAAATGAAAAAGTCTTTATAATATAAAAAAACCACCTATATAGGTGGTTTTTCTTGAATGTTTAGTTGGATTCTTCCTTAACTAATTCTTCATATGCTTCAATAACTGCATTTAGTTCTTCTTCATCCTCAATACCCACAAGAACGTCTTCGCCGTCATCATCTTGTTCTATTCTTAAAATGTATGCCTCTTCAACCTCTTCTGCATCAGGATCTCTTTCGTCATCTCTTGGAAGCAAAATTGCGTATTCATTCTCATCCAGTTCAAGAGTAGCAACAACCTCAAATTCTGTTTCATTACCATCTTCATCATAAAGAAGTATGATATCCATTTCGTCGCTCATATTATCACCTCAATTTATTTAACATAAGGATATTGTATAATACTGCTAATAGGGTGTCAATAAGAAC